>JBDLIA010000085.1 GCA_039715185.1 Gemmatimonadota bacterium | reverse complement strand
TCCTTGCCGTAGCGACGGCTACGGCGCGTCGTTCCGCCTTGCCCCGCGGGCGCATCACGCGCCTCGGTGCACACGGGACTTCCGCGCCGGCACACTAGAGATCGTTCGCCACGCCCTCACGACGCGATGCAGGCACCCCGACAGGCTACCGTTCCCGGCGCGGATGCGGACCGACTCATCGAGCGACCGCGGGATGCGAAGGCCCAGCCCACGCCCACCGTGGGTGGCCCCACGCGCACGCCGCCGCCCGAGGGGAGCGGACGTCGAATCGCGCGCGCGCGTCGGGGCGCCTTGATCCGTTGGCGGCTCGATCGCATGACGCAGCGGCTCGCGCCGGACCCCGCGCGGGATTCGCTGCCGAGGGAGGCACCGTCCTACCCGCTTCCGCGCGCCCCGGAGACCGACATCACGGCGTCCTGGATGGGGCACGCGTCTGTGCTGTTCCAGGTAGGCGGCCTCAACATCCTGGCGGACCCGGTGTGGAGCGAGCGGGCTTCGCCCATCGCGTGGGCCGGACCCCGTCGCTTCACCTCTCCCCCGGTGGCGCTGGAGGCACTGCCCCCGATCGACGTGGTGGTGATCTCGCATGGCCATTACGACCACCTGGACGGGCGCACGGTGGACGCGCTCCACGAGCGTCACGGCGCCGGCCTGGTGTGGCTGACTCCTCCCGGGTATCGGAGCTGGTTTCGGGCGCGTGGCGTGCGCGGAGTGGTGGAGCTGGGCTGGTGGCGGTCGGCTTCGGTGCGACTCGACTCGGGAGTCGTTCGGGCTCACGCGCTGCCCTCCCGGCACTGGTCCCAGCGCCAGGCTTTCGGGCGGGAGCACCGCCTGTGGGCGTCGTGGGCGTTCACCACCCCGGCGGGTCGCGCGGTCTATTACGGAGGTGACTCCGGGTACTTCGCCGGCTTCGGTGAGATCGGGCGAGCTCTGGGCCCGCTCGACCTGGCGGCGCTCCCGGTGGGCGCGTACGAGCCGCGCTGGTTCATGGCCGCGGCCCACATGAACCCCGAAGAGGCCGTGCAGGCCTACCTCGACCTGGGCGGCGTCGGCGCGTGTCTGGGGATCCACTGGGGGACGTTCCGCCTCACCGACGAGGATCCGTTGGAGCCACCCGTGCGCACGCGGTCGGCGTGGGCCGCCGCGGGGCTCGATCCCCGGCTGCTCCATCTCGGACCGGTCGGCGCGACGGTTCACTGTGACGGGCGCGCCCGGACGGACCGGTGAACGCCCCCGGCGAGACAAGGCCGAGCCAGGCGAATCTGGCCGAACTCGTGGCGAGCGTGACCGCCGGACGGGACCTGAGCGCCGCCGAAGCGGAGGCGGCCTTCGCGGTGGTCATGCGGGGAGAAGCTACGCCCTCGCTCACCGCGGGCCTGCTGGTGGCTCTGCGCGCCAAAGGCGAGGCACCGGCCGAAGTTGCCGGTGGCGTGCGCGCGCTCAGGCGCGCCATGGTGCGGCTGCCCATTCCGGATCCGAGCGGCCTGGTGGACACGGCGGGGACCGGGGGCGGCGCCCTGACCACGTTCAACATCTCCACCGCGGCGGCGCTCGTGGCCGCCGGCGCGGGCGTGCCGGTGGCGAAGCACGGCAACCGATCCTTCACGTCCAGGTGCGGCAGCGCGGACGTGCTCGAGGAACTGGGCGTGCGCATCGACATGTCCCCGGAGGCGATGGCTCGCGTACTCGAGCGCGCCGGCATCGTCTTCATGTTCGCGCCGCTCATGCACCCGGCCATGCGCCATGTCGGTCCGATCAGGCGCGAGTTGGGGATGTTCACGATCATGAACCTGCTCGGACCGCTCACCAATCCGGCTGGAGTTCGACGGCAGGTAGTGGGCGTGTCCGATCCGGCGCTGCTCGACCTCGTCGCCGGGGGGCTTCACCAGTTGGAGCACGAGCGCGCGCTGGTGGTGCACGGCGCCCCGGGCCTGGACGAGCTCAGCCCTCTGGGGAGGACCGAGGTTCGGGAGGTGGACCCCGAGGGCGTGCGGGCCTACGCGGTGGAGCCCGTGGACTTCGGCTGGGAGTCGTTGGATCCGACCGAACTGGGCGGCGGCGAGCCCCGCGAGAATGCCCGTACGGTGGCGCGCGTGCTGCAAGGGAAGGGCACCCCCACGCAGAACGCGGCGGTGGCCCTGAACGCCGGAGCGGCTATCTACGTGGCCGGACAGGCTCCCACGCTCGGCGCGGCCGTGGAGAGCGCCATGCAAGCTCTGCTCGACGCGACGGGAGCGGAGGCCCTGGATAGACTCCGGGGGGCATCGGCCGAGGCCTGAGTTCGCCGCGCGGACAGGGTCGGCCCCTGGACCACCGCCGCGATCCGCCAGGGGAACGCCTCCGTGGCAGGCGGAGAAACGCCGGACCTGGACAGCCATACCGAAACCGAGGCTCCCTTGCGGCGTCCCACGATGAAGGGCTTGTGCGCTGGCATCAGTAGCTCCGGATGAGGCCGACGACGATTCCCTGCACCCGCACCGACTGCTCCGGATAGAACATCGGCGCCATGGTCTGGTTGGCGGGCTGCAGGCGCACCTTCCCGGTGCCCTCACGGTAGAACTTCTTCACGGTCGCGTTTTCACCCTCGACGAGCGCGACGACCATCTCACCGTTGTTCGCGGTTCGGCGCGAATTGACCACGATCAGGTCGCCCTCCCGGATCTGTTCGTCGATCATGGAGTCCCCTTCGACCCGTAGCACGTAGTTCTCCCCGCCGCGGCGCAGCATGGTAGCCGGCACATCCACCGGATCCTCCGTGCGGATGGCTTCGATGGGGGCACCCGCTGCGACCTTGCCGAGTAGGGGTAGGGACACCGCCAGATCGTCCCGCTGTTCGGGCACGAGCTCAACGGATCGGCTCTCGTTGTACCCCTTTCGGATGTATCCCTTGGCACGCAAGTTTTCGAGGTGCTCGTGGACGGTGGCCAGCGAGGAGTAGCCGAACTGCTCGGCGATCTCTTCGAAGCTGGGCGAATAGCCGCGCTCGGTCAGGAAATCCCTCAAGAAGTCGAGAATTTCCTTCTGTCTCTTCGTCAGTGCCATGGCGTCACCGGCGTGAGGGTATGCGCGAGCTGTTGCCCGCGCGCGTGGCCGAAGATTGCCCGAAGACCACGGTAACCGAAGATACACCGAAGCGCAAGGTTCATGGACGTGTTGCGTGACATCCTGCAGAGCAAGGCTGGCGAAGTGGCGCGCCTGCGTTCGCGGCGGGCGGAGTTGGAGGTCGCCGCGGCGGCCTCCGGCCCGGCCAGGGGCTTCGCCGCGGCTTTGAGGGCGCCGGACCGAGTGGGTGTGATCGCCGAGCACAAGCGCAGGTCGCCGTCCGAGGGTTGGATGGCGCGCGACTCGGATGCCGCGGAGCGCTGCTGCCGGTACGAGACCGCCGGCGCGGCTGCGCTCAGCGTCCTCACAGACGAGCGTTACTTCGGCGGCACCATCGCGGACCTGCGCGCCGCCCGCGCGGCGTGCGACCTGCCGATCCTGCGCAAGGACTTCACGCTGGACCCGGTCCAGATCGTGGAGGCCCGCGCGGCAGGAGCGGATGCCGTACTGCTGATCGCGCGCGCTCTGGACGACGGCCGGCTGCGCGAGCTCCTCGACGCCGCCCGGGACGCGCAGGTGGACGCCCTGGTCGAGGTCCATGACGAAGGCGAGTTGGCGCGGGCCCTCGGCGCCGGCGCCGCGCTGATCGGCGTGAACAGCCGCGACCTGGCCACCTTCCGTACCGACCTGGCGCGGGTGGTGGAGCTGGCCGCTCGCGTGCCCGAGTCCGTAACCCTGGTGGGCGAGAGCGGCGTTGCGGGCCCGGACGACGTCGATCGCCTGGGCGAGGCGGGCGTACACGCGGTGCTCGTCGGTAGCCTGCTCATGCGCTCGGAGGACCCCGACGAGGCGCTGCGCGGCCTGGTCGGGAGGCCGCGTCGGAGGCGCGCGGACGAGCCCGCAGTCGGGGCCGCGTGAGCGCCCTCGTGCGGGTGAAGGTGTGCGGGCTCATGCGCCCGCAAGACGCCGCGGTGGCGGCGGCGGCCGGGGCCCACTACCTGGGCACGGTGCTGACGCCCGGGTATCGGCGCTCGGTGGACGACGCGCGCGCCGCCGACGTGTTCGCCGGGGCCGAGGCAGGTCGCCGGGTGGGGGTGTTCGTGGACGCAGATGCCGACCACGTGCTGCGCCTCGCCGCGGCGCTCGAACTTGACGTCGTCCAGCTCCACGGCTCCGAAACCGTCGCCACCGCCGTCGACCTGGCCGCGCACGGCCTGGAGGTGTGGAAGGCGGTGACGCCGCGCGCCGCGGGAGACGTCCGGGGCGCCGTGGAGCGCTGGAGCGAGGCGGCTCAGGGCATCCTGCTCGACGGATTCTCCGCGCGGGCACCCGGCGGAACCGGGGCTCGTTTCGACTGGGCCGCCGCCGCTGGGGAGTGGCCCCCCGGAGGCGCCGGTGCGCTGCTCATCGCGGCCGGAGGGCTCGCGCCGGCCAACGTGGGTCAGGCCATCCGGACGCTGCGGCCCGACGTGGTAGACGTGAGCTCCGGGGTGGAGCTCGCGGTGGGTCGCAAGGATCCGGTCCTGGTGGAGCGCTTCATTGCCGCGGCCGCCGCGGCCTCCGGAGCGCGCGCGGCTCCCGCCTCGGACGGGGGGTCGCGGTGAGCGCCGAGGCGCGTTCCAGCGAGGCGCTTGAAGGCGAGCGAGGTCGCTTCGGGGCGTTCGGCGGGCGCTACGTGCCGGAGACCCTCATCCCCGCGCTCGAGGAACTCGAAGAGGCGTACGCCGCGGCCGTCGCGGACCCGTCGTTCACGGCCGAGGTCGACGGCCTGTCCGCGACCTACGTGGGCCGGCCGACGCCGCTGTACCGGGCCGAGCGGCTGGGGAACGCCGCCGGCGGCATCGAGCTGTGGCTCAAGCGCGAGGACCTCAACCACACGGGCGCGCACAAGATCAACAACACGCTAGGGCAGGCGCTGCTCGCGCGCCGCATGGGCAAGCGTCGCATCATCGCCGAGACCGGGGCGGGTCAGCACGGCGTGGCCACGGCCACCGTGTGCGCCCTGTTCGGGCTCGACTGCGTCGTGTACATGGGTGTCGAGGACATGCGTCGCCAGGCGCTCAACGTGCAGCGCATGGAGCTGCTCGGGGCGGAGGTGCGCCCCGTGGAAAGCGGCAGCCGGACGCTCAAGGACGCCACCAACGAGGCGATCCGGGACTGGGTCACGAACGTACGGGACACCCACTACATCATCGGCTCGGTGGTGGGCCCGGCCCCGTATCCGCGGATCGTTCGGGACCTGCAATCCGTGATCGGCAGGGAAACCCGCGAGCAGCTCGGGCGCCCGCCCGCCGCCATCGTCGCGTGCGTGGGCGGAGGCTCCAACGCGATGGGCATCTTCCATCCGTTCCTCGAGGAGCCGGTAGAGCTGGTGGGCGTCGAGGCGGCCGGTGAAGGGCTCGAAGGCAAGCACGCCGCGACCCTTTCCGCCGGCAGCCCCGGGGTGCTGCACGGCTCCCTCAGCTATCTTCTGCAGGACGGGGGCGGCCAGGTCCTGGAGGCCCACTCGATTTCGGCTGGATTGGACTATCCTGGTGTGGGACCCGAGCATGCTCACCTGATGGAATCCGGGCGCGCGACTTACGACAGCGTCTCCGACGCGGAGGCGCTCAGCGGACTCGAGACGCTGGCTCGCGCAGAGGGCATCATATGCGCGCTGGAGTCGGCGCACGCGGTGGCCTGGGTGTTGCGCGAGGGAGAACGGTGGCGGGGCGCCGGGCCCGTGGTCTTGTGTTTGTCGGGCCGCGGTGACAAGGACATGCCGCAGGTGGCCGCTGCGCGCCGGGCTCGGTAGGCCGCACATGATCGACGAAACCAAGAGCGACGAACGGAACTGGGCCGAGGACGGGTCGGCCAAGCAGGTAGGGGAGCTCGTTACGCTCCTGACCAGGGCGGCCAAATCCCGTCAGCTCTACGAACCCAACAACCCGGCCTACCGGCGCACCGTCGACGGGTTGTCGGAGGCGCTCGCGCGGTACTTCGTGGACGAGCCGGAGATCCAGTTCTTCGTGGAGAACGACAGCCTACGCTGGGGCCCCCACTCGTTCCCGACAGGGGAGGGGAGGGACAGCCTGTCGTTCGTGTTTTTCCGCGACGGCGTCTACTCCCTCACCATGCAGCCCGGCTTCGAGGGCGAAATCGAGGACTTCCTCGAGCTGATCCGCCACGCGCGGTCCGTGGACCGCGAGGGCGACGACGTCATCACGCTCTTGTGGCAGAAGGAATTCACCCACCTCCAGTACGCTTACCGGGACCTGCTCTCCGACGGCGTAACGCTGCCGGAGGCGAGCGGTGGCGGGCCCGAAGAGGTGCCGGTCGAAGAGATCAGGACGGATGAGGCCGTCGAGCAGGCCGAGCCGCCACCGGAGCGTCCCGACGGCCTGATCGACCCGAGCACGTTCACCGAGACGCTCTACTTCCTGTCGGCGGCGGAGTTGGACACGCTGAAGGAACAGGTCGACCACGAGTGGACGAGGGACGTCACGGCGGCCGTGCTGGCGGCCCTGTTCGATCGGTTGGAGGAGCGGCGCAAGCCGGTCCGGCAGGCGGAAATTCTGGGCATCCTGCAGGAGTTCGTGCCGCTGCTCCTGGCCAGGGGAGACCTAGGCCACGTCGCCGGGCTGCTCAAGGAGCTGTCTGATGTCCTGGCCGAACCGGCCCTGTTGGGCCCCGCTGAAAGGGCCACGGCCGAGGGGATTTTCGAGCGCATGAGCGACCCCGAGGGCGTGGCCCAGCTCGTCACCGCGCTGGAGGACGGCTCCATCCTGGCCGAACCCGCGGAGCTCGCGCTCGTGCTGGGGCACCTGAGGCCCACGGCGCTGCCGGCGCTGGTCTCCTTGTCGGAATCCGCCACGAGGCAGGAGCTGCGTGAGCAGCTCACCGAGGCGATGGCTCGCGCTGCGGCGGAAAGCCCCGAAAAGGTCATGGACCTGCTGCAGTCTCCCGAAGCGGGCGTTCTGGCGGGAGCGGCGCGGCTGGTGGGCGAGTTGCGCCTGCGCCAGGCGGCGTCGCGGCTCGCCCAGCTCAACGATCACCCCGAGGCCTCGGTGCGGGTGGCGGCGACGACCGCGCTCGGTTCGCTTTCCTCGAGCGAGGGCATTGAGGCGCTGCGGCGCGCGCTGAGCGACGACGACCGCGACGTTCGGGTCGCGGCCGCGCGCGGCCTGGGCTCGCTGCGCTACGTGCCGGCTACGGGGGACGTGCGGGCCAGGCTCGAGGACAAGTCCATGGCGGACTTGGATCTTACCGAGAAGCTGGCCCTGTTCGAGACCTACGCCGACCTGGCGGGTGGCGAGGCGGTGCCCTTGCTCGACCGCCTGCTGAACGGACGAGGCATGCTCGGTCGCAAGAGCTCCTCGGACATCAGGGCCTGCGCCGCGCGCGGCCTGGGCAGGATCGGCGCGCCCGCGGCGCGGTCAGCGCTGGAGAGCGCGCAGGAGGACGACGACCCGGTGGTACGGAACGCCATAGCACGCGCGCTGGGCAGGGGCGGGGCATGAGCGAGCCTCAGGCCGACCGCGACCAGGCGGCGGAGGAGCGCCTGCAGCAGGAGGGGCGTCACTTCGTGTCGGCGATCCACACGGCGTGCCAGGGGCTGCGGCTGTACCCGTTCGAAAACGCCACCGTTCAGAACGGGATCGACGACGTGGTGCGCGCGGCCACCACCCTGCTCGCCAGCGAGCGCGGCCTCGAGGTGAGGGTCACGCGTGACTTCGTCTTCCTGAACGAGGCTCGGTTGCGCTTGGACATGGGCAGCATCGCGGCCATCTCGTACCTGCTGGCCGCGCTGCCGCGGCACGACCTGGGCGGATTCGACGTGGCGGCATCGGTCACCAGGTCCGAGTGGGGCGCGTTCCTGTCCGCGCTCATGCGTGAGCCCGAAGACGAGGACGATCCCTACCTGGCGTTTCGCCAACGCCTGGACGCGGCTCCCGTTCATGGGATCGGCGTGGTCGTGCGGTCCGACAGCCAGACCGATGGGCCGGAGGACGAGGCACGCGAGGAAGCCAAGCGCACGTACTTCCAGTGCGTGCAGGTCGCCCAGGACGTGCTGACCGACGTGCGCCTGGGGCGCGCAGTCAAGGTGCGCCGTGTGAAGAGGGCCGTGCAGGCGGTCGTGGATCAGGTCATCGCGAACGAGACCTCGATCATGGGCATGACCACGCTGCGGGACTACGACGAGTACACGTTCACCCACTCGGTCAACGTGTGCATCCTGTCGGTGGTGATGGGCCAGAAGGTGGGCCTGGAGAGGCGGCAACTCTACGAGCTGGGGTTCGGTGCGCTGTTCCACGACATCGGCAAGATGCGCATCGACGCCGAGCTCACCAAGAAGACGAGCGGCCTGACCGAGGACGAGTGGCACCAGATGCAGGAGCATCCCACCGAGGGCCTGCTCAGCCTTTTCGACATGCAGGGATTCGGCGAGTTGCCGCTGCGCCCCATGCTGATGGCCTACGAGCACCACATGAAGAACGACCTGACCGGCTATCCCAGGTCGCGGCGCCCGCGCGCGCCGGCGCTGTTCAGCCGCATCGTGGCGGTGTGCGACGGCTTCGACGCCGCCACCTCCAAGCGCAGCTACCAGTCGGTGCCCTGGCCGCCCGACAAGGTGCTGCGCGAGATGCGTGACAACCCCACGCGGGGCTACGACCCGCTCCTGGTGAAGGTGCTGATCAACGCGATGGGCGTGTACCCGGTCGGAACGCTCGTCATCCTGGACACCGGAGACCTGGGGATCGTGACCGAGGCCGCGACGGATCCGCAGGCCCTCCATCGCCCGATCATCAAGCTGGTATTCGATGCGGCCGGAGTGGCCTATGCGACCCCGCCGGTCGTGGACCTGACGGAGCTGGATCCCGCCACGGGCACCCCGAAGCGTTCCATCGTCAAGACCAGCGACCCCGACAAGTACGGGATCGATGTCGGTGAGTACTTCCTCTAAGCCGGGCGTGGAGCGGTCCGCGCGCCGGACCCGCGCTGCGCGCGCGGCCATCGGTGGGCGCTTCGCGCGCGCGCGGGCCGAACAACGCGCCGCGCTGATCCCCTACATCACCGCCGGCTACCCGGACCCGGGCGCCACGCTGCCGCTCATGCGGGCGCTGGAGGAAGCCGGCGCCGACGTGATCGAGCTGGGGATTCCTTTCAGCGACCCGCTCGCGGATGGGCCGACGATCCAGCGCACCTCCCAGCAGGCGCTGGCCTCCGGCGCGGGCGTGGAGTCCGCTCTGGAGACCCTCTCGGAGTACGCCGCCGAGGGCGATTGCCCGGTGGTGCTGTTCACCTACCTGAACCCGCTTCTGGGCTACGGCCCGGGCGCGTTCGTGCGGGACGCGAGCGCCGCCGGCGCGGCCGGGTTGCTGCTGACGGACCTGCCGCTGGGCGCCGACCCGGTTCTCGAGGCCGAGTTCGAGGCGTCGGCGCTGGACCTGGTGCGACTCGTGGCCCCGACCACACCTTCCGAGCGCGCCGCCGCGATAGCCCGGCGCGCGCAGGGGTTCCTGTACTACGTATCGCGCACCGGCGTGACCGGAGCGCGCGCGGATCTGCCGCCGGAGGTCGAGAGCGCGGTCGCGTCCCTGAAGGCGAGGGCCGACGTGCCCGTCGCGGTGGGGTTCGGTATATCCACGCCCGCGCAAGCCAGAGCCGTGGGCCGCGTCGCGGACGGCGTGGTCGTGGGCAGCGCGCTGCTGGAAACCCTCGCCGACGGCGGCATCCCGGCGGCGGCGAGCATGGTCGCGGAACTCCGGTCGGCCCTGGATAGGGTCGCCCAACCCCCGAGCCCGGGAGACGGATGAGTAGCACACCCCCCGAGTCGCCGCCCCAGGTGACCGTTCGCACCCTCCTGCGGATGAAGGAGGAGGGGCGGGCGATAGTGTGCCTGACGGCCTACGACGCGCTGTTCGGTCGGCTGCTGGACGAGTCCGACGTGGACGTGATTCTGGTGGGCGACTCCCTGGGCCAGGTCGTGTGCGGGTTCGATTCCACCATCCCCGTCACGCTCGACGCGATGATCCACCACGCGTCCGCGGTACGGCGCGGAGTGAGCAGGGCTCTGCTCGTCGTGGACATGCCCTTCCTGACCTTCCAGGTGTCGCCGGCGGACACCATCAGAAACGCGGGTCGCGTCATGCAGGAGACCGGTGCGCAGGCGGTGAAGCTGGAGGGCGGTGGCGTAGCCGTCGTCGAACACATCCGCGCGCTCGTCGAGGCCGGCATTCCGGTGATGGGGCACCTCGGCCTCACGCCGCAGTCGGTGCACGCGCTGGGCGGGTATCGAGTGCAGGGCAGGGGCGAGGAAGACGCGGCTCGCATCCGCGCCGAGGCCGCCGCTCTCGAGGATGCGGGTTGCTTCTCCGTCGTGCTGGAGCTGCTGCCGCGCGCCCTCGCCGGAGAGGTGACGCGCGCGCTGGAGATACCCACGATAGGCATCGGCGCCGGCCCCGACGTGGACGGACAGGTTCTCGTCCTGCACGACATGCTCGGGCTCAACGAGGGCTTCGAGCCCAAGTTCCTGCGCCGCTTCGGGCGCCTCGGGGAGGCCGCCCGGGCGGCGGTCACCGCCTACGCGCAGGCGGTGCGCTCCGGGGAGTATCCGGAAGACCAGCACAGCTTCGATTGAGGATCGCCGACACCATCGCCGGCGTGCGCGCGCTCGTGGAAGAGGAGCGCGCCGAGGGGGCCTCCCTAGCCCTGGTGCCCACCATGGGCTCTCTGCACGAGGGCCACCTGTCGCTCGTGGATCACGCGCGCGAGGTGGCCGCCCGCGTGGTGCTGTCGATCTTCGTGAATCCGCTGCAGTTCGGACCCGACGAGGACCTGGACCGCTACCCGCGCGACCTCGATCGGGATGTGGAAATCGCTCGGGAGCGTGGCGTGGACGCGGTGTTCGCGCCCGCCTCCGCGGAGATGTACCCGGGCGGCCCGCCGCTCGTGACCGTGGCGCCGGGTCCGCTCGCCGACCGGCTGTGCGGCGCAACTCGCCCCGGGCATTTCCGGGGCGTGCTCACGTTGGTCGCCAAGCTGTTCCAGATCGTCCGTCCGGACGTCGCGGTGTTCGGGCGCAAGGACTATCAGCAGGCCGTGCTCGTCCGCTGGATGGCGCGAGACCTGGACATGGAGGTGCGCGTCGATCTGGCGCCCATCGTGCGCGAGGCCGATGGGCTGGCCCTGAGCTCGCGCAACGCGCTGCTGGCGCCCGCAGAGAGGGCCTCGGCGCGCTCTCTCTCCGCGGGGCTTTTCGCCGCGCGCGACGCCTTCTCCGGCGGAGAGACGGGTGGCGCGCGGCTCGAGCGCATCGTGCGCGAAGAGATCGAGTCCCGCGCGAACATGGAGGCGCAGTACGTGGAGCTCGTGCACCCCGACACGCTGGAGCGCGCCGCGGTCGCGGCGCCCGGGTGCGTGCTGGCGGTCGCGGCGTTCGCCGGCGCGACGCGCCTGATCGACAACGTGGAGCTGTGAGGGCCTCGTGAGCGGCTGGGCCGGGATCGCGTTGGCGCTGCGTGGGCCGGGCGAGGACGAGCTGGGGTCCCGTGTGCCGACCTATCTCCACCCGGTGGGCGGACGGTGTCTGTCGTGGCACGTCCTGCGCTCGCTTTTCGACGCCGAAGAGCCCGCAGACTCGGTCACGCTTCTCAGCGACCAGAACGTGGGGGCGACCATCGCGGGGGAACTCCCCGCTCGCGTGTGCCGGGCGGATCCGGACCCCGCCGCGGCCTGGACCGAGTTGGTCGCCGAACTGGGAGCGGAGGTCACGCGGGTGCTGGTGGTCGATGCCGCGGCGGCGGGGCTCGGGCCGGCGCTGCGCGAGCTGGTCGCTGGCCCGCTCGACCGGAGGATCCGGTCCGCCGCCGGCGAAACGATCGCGGCCTGGTTCGGCGTAGAGCGCGCGGCCGAGGCCGGGGAGCCGGATCTCGAGAAGCTCGGAGACGGCCTCGACGACGTCGCTTCGACGGCGCCCGTGCCCGGCTTCATCGTGCGGGATCGGCCGTCGTTGGTCCGCGCCGCGGCGCTGATCCGGGCGCGCCTCGTGGAGCTGCTGACCGAGCGCGGCGCGACCTTTTTGGCGCCGGCGACCGTGGTGGTGGACGTGGACGTGACCATCGGCGTGGACACGGTGATCTACCCGGCGGTGGTGCTGGAAGGGGACACGAGCATCGGCTCGGAGTCCGTGATTGGTCCGGGGTGCAGGCTCGTCGATGCGCAGGTCGGGTCCGGCGTGGAGCTGAAGGGCTGGAACTACATCGCCAGGGCACGCATCAGGAACCGGGCCGTGCTGGAGCCGTACGTGCGGAGGGGGTTCGATTGAGCGCGTCGGCGCCCGATTCGGCCGGGGCGGCGCCGGCCCCGCATCCGCTGGTCGGCGCCGCGGCCGAGGGGGTCCTCCCGGCCTGGGCGGAGGCGAGCGAGGCGCGCATCGACCACATGCGACGCGTCGCCATCCTGCTGGACGAATGGGCGGAGGAGTTGCGCCTGGACGGAGCAACCCGAGCGCGTTGGCGGGCGGCCGCGTGGTTGCACGATGCGCTACGCGAGGCCGACCCGGGCCGCCTCGCGGCCGAGGTGGACCCCGGCCTCCGCGGCCTGCCGCCGGCGCTGCTGCACGGACCCGCCGCGGCGAGCCGGCTGCGCGCCGAGGGCGTGGCCGACCAGGAGTTGCTCCAGGCCGTCGCCTACCACACGATCGGGGTGGCCGGCCTCGCCGGGACGGGACGCATGCTTTACGTGGCGGACTTCCTGGACCCGGGGCGGACCTTCGCGCCATCCTGGAGGGCCGAGCTCAGAGCGCGCATGCCCGCCGACTCGGCGGCGGTGCTCCCGCACGTGGTAGGGGCGCGCATCAGGTACTTGATCGACGCCGGTTCGGCGGTTCGAGGGGAGACGCTGGGGTTCTGGAACGCCTTGGTGGAGGAGGAGGAGCGGTGAGCAAGGGAACGGACCGGGCGTTGACCGCGGTGAGCGGGCTGGCCGCGCTGGCTCTGCTCGCGGCGTTCGCGGCGGGCATGCGGGAGGCCCCAGCGGGGCCCGAGAAAGATGCGGTGCCCCAGCCGGAGACGCCCGCGGCGGATTCCACCGTGGACCCGGCCGACGCCCACCCGCGCTCCGCGAGCGCCGGCACCGAGGCGGCGCCTCTGACGGACCCGGCTCAGTTCGACGGTAGCGCGCGCGTCGAGGTGCTGAACGGCGCCGGCATGGAGGGAATCGCGCGGGACGCCACGGGTCGGTTGCGCGAGCTTGGCCACGACGTGGTGTTCTATGGAAACGCCGAACGGTTCGACTACGATCGATCGGTGGTGGTCGATCGAGGCGGCCCGCCGGGCGCCGCCCGCGCCGTCGCCGACGCGCTGGGGATAGCCGAGGTGCGCGACGAGGCCGACCCGGAGCTCGCCCTGGACGCGAGCGTCATTCTCGGACTGGACTGGGAGCTGCCCCCCGCGCCGCCGGCAAACCCGGGCGGACTGCGCGGCATGCTGCGCCGGCTTCTGGGACGGAGCTGAGCGCCCAGTGGACCGTAACGGTCCACTAGCAGGTCGCTGAAGAAGGGTAGCGAGCCGCGTTGGGAGCGCCACGGGGTCGGCTGCAAGGCAGCGCGACGACGCGATACCGCTGCGTATCGGGGAGGAGAGCTAACGACGTCAGACGGCCCCGTGCCGCCCCAACCCGAAGGGAGCAGGGGGGTTGCGGGATCCAGCGTTCGTCTCTCCTCGTCGCCATAGCTTAGGCTATGCCTCCTCGTCGTTCCTGCCCTGGACGCCCGCAAGCCCCCTGCTCGCGGCCGCACTCCCCTTTTTCAGCGACCTGCTAGTGTACCGT
>JBDLIA010000084.1 GCA_039715185.1 Gemmatimonadota bacterium | reverse complement strand
CGCCATAGCTTAGGCTATGCCTCCTCGTCGTTCCTGCCCTGGACGCCCGCAAGCCCCCTGCTCGCGGCCGCACTCCCCTTTTTCAGCGACCTGCTAGTGCCTGCTCCAGGTCCGCGATCAGGTCCTCGGGGTCCTCGAGGCCCACCGAGAAGCGGATCAGGCCCGGGTCGATCCCGGCGTGCGCGCGCTGTTCCTCGCTCAGGCCGGAGTGAACCGCGGCGTGGGGCCTGACCGCGAGCGTATCCACTCCGCCGAGACTGGGCGCGTGCGCGACGAGTCGGGTCTCGGCGAGTAGCCCCTCGGCGGCCGCCACGCCGCCGCGCAACGAGAACGCCATCATGCCGCCGAAACCGTCAAGGAGGCGGCCGGCGCGCTCGTGTTGAGGATGGCTGGCCAGGCTGGGATGCTGGACTGTCGCCACTTCCGGGTGGGCTTCCAGACGGGCCGCAATGCGCGCGGCCGAATCGTTCTGATGCCTGACCCGCACGGGCAGCGTCTTCAGGCCGCGCTCGAGCAGGAAACACGCGTGCGGGTCCAGCGATCCTCCCAGGTGGTCGAGCGTCATCTTGATCGCGCGTACACGCCCGGCCGAGCCCACGACCGACCCGGCGACAATGTCGTTGTGGCCGTTCATATACTTCGTGCAGCTCTCGATCGTCAGATCGAAGCCGTGCTCCGCAGGCCGGAAGTTCACGGGGCTCGCGAACGTGTTGTCGATCACCGTGACGAGGCCGTGCTCGCGTGCGAACGCCACCACGGCCTCCAGATCGGCGAGCTGGACCAACGGGTTGCTCAGCGTCTCCACGTAGAACGCCTTGGTCTTCGGACGCAGCGCGTCGGCCCACGTGTCGGGCCGCTGGGGGTCGATGACGGTTCGCGAAATCCCGAGCGGCGTGAGCGCGTTGTCGAACAACCCGTTCGTGCCGCCGTACAGGACGTCCTGCGTGAGGAGGTGGTCTCCGGCCGCCAAGGTGGTGAGCAGCACGGCCGAGATCGCGGCCATGCCGCTGCCCGTCACCAGCCCCGCCTCCGCCCCCTCCAGCGAGGCAATGCGCTCGCCCAGCACGTTGTGGTTTGGAGTCGTGCTGAGGCGGATGTAGCCCACGTCGTGGTACGACTCGCCGTGGTACTCGTAGGTGCTCGATTGGTAGATGGGGGTCACCACCGCCCCCGCCGCGCGCTCGTCCGGTGCGCCGGCGTGGATGGCGCGGGTACCGAGTGCGAGAGTTGATTCGGTCATAGAACCTCTTTGATCAGTCCGCGCGCGCGCGCGATTCCTTCCGGGTTTCTTCGGTAGAACGTCCACTGCTTGATCCGTGTGGGCCGGACCAGGCCCGCGTCCACGAGCAGCTTCATATGGCGCGATGTAGTCGGCTGGCTTACGCCGAGCTTCTCCGCCAGAAACACCGAGCACACGCCGTCCCGCTCCAGGTCTCCGTCGACCTGCGGCGGGAAGTGCTTGGTGGGGTCCTTCAGCCACTCCAGCACCAGGAGTCTCTTGTCGCACGCGAGCGCGGACAGCAGGCGTTCGTGTTCTTCCATTGTTACGTACTTAGCGAACTTGCTAATTTGTCGCAAGCACACCGCGCGGGCCGGGTGGGCAAGAGTCGGAGCCCTCCTTATCATGCGCAGCGGTACGGTCGTCGGCGGTGTCCCATCACCGACGAACACATGCCCCGCGACCCAGTCGACACATGCCGATTCTGATTCTCGCCGCGCTCCTCGCTTTTCCCCTGGCGCTGTCCGCTCAGGACGCAGCCGACCCCGCGCTCGTGACGGTCGAGCGGATCTGGGGCAGCCGGGACTTCGCCGGCGCGGGGCTCGGCCCCACGGAGTGGACGCCCGCGGGCGACGCCTACACTCGCGTCGAGGAATCCGAGGACGTCGAGGGCGGCGTGGACATCGTCCGCTACGACGCGGCAAGCGGCGAACGCACCGTGCTGGTGCCCGCCGGTGAGCTCGTCCCCGCGGAGGGATCGGAGCCGCTCGGAGTGCGCGACTACGACTGGTCCGCCGACCAGAGTCGTCTGCTGATATTCACCAATACTGCGCGCGTGTGGCGCGCCAATACCCGCGGCGACTACTGGGTCCTGGACCGCCGGACCGGCTCGCTCCGCCGGTTGGGCGGAGACGCCCCCGAGTCGACGCTGATGTTCGCCAAGTTCTCGCCCGACGGGAGGCGCGTGGGCTACGTGCGTTACGACCAGAACGACCTGTACGTGGAGGAGGTCGAAAGCGGGCGCACGACGCGGCTTACCGATGACGGCTCGCGCACGATCATCAACGGCACCTTCGACTGGGTCTACGAGGAGGAATTCGGCAACCGGGACGGCTGGCGCTGGAGCCCCGACGGCCAGCGTGTCGCGTTCTGGCAGCTGGATGCGGAGGGCGTGCGCGATTTCCTGCTCATCAACTACACCGATTCGCTCTATTCCTACGTCACCCCCATTCAGTATCCCAAGGCGGGTGAGACCAACTCCGCCGCGCGCGTCGGCGTGGTGGCGGCGGATGGCGGCGAGCCGGTGTGGATGGACGTCCCCGGCGATCCCCGCAACAACTACATCGCGCGCATGGACTGGGCGGCGAGTTCGGACGAGATCGTCATGCAGCACCTGGATCGCCTTCAGCAGACCCTGACGATCTATCTGGGCGACGCGGCCTCCGGTGCGGTGCGTTCGATCTACGGGGAGACGGACGACGACGGCTGGATCAACGTCAGGGCCGCGGTCAACGTGCTGCACTGGCTGGACGAGGGGCGTTCCTTCCTGTGGGCGAGCGAGCACGACGGCTGGCGGAGGCTCTGGCGGATCGCCCGGGATGGCGGCGATCCGCGTGCCCTGACCCCGGCCGGGGAGGACGTGATCAGCGTGCAGCGCATCACCGACGCGCACGTCTATTACATCGCCTCCCCCGAAAACGCGACGCGCCGCGCGCTGTATCGCGTGCCACTCGAGGGCGGCGCTCCGGAGCGGCTCACTCCCCCTGGCGCCCCCGGCTGGAACGGCTACGACGTCTCCCCGAACGGCGGCTGGGCGCTGCACTCGGGCAGCTCCTTCGGGGCGCCCGGCGAGACCCGACTGGTGCGACTGCCGGAGCACGCGACCCAGCGAACGCTGGTCGACAACGCCTCCCAGAAGGCGGCGGTGAGCGCCCTGGACCGCGGTGAGGTAGAGTTCTTCACCGTCGACGCCGACGGCGTGGAGTTGGACGGCTGGATCATGAAGCCCACCGACTTCGACCCGGCTCGGGAGTACCCTATGCTGCTGTACGTGTACGGGGAGCCCGCCGGCCAGAGGGTCACCGACTCTTGGGGCGGCAGCAACTACCTGTGGCACCTGATGCTCACTCAACGCGGCTACCTGGTCGCCAGCATCGATCCGCGCGGCACCCCGGCGCCCAAGGGCAGCGAGTGGCGCAAAGCCATCTACCGGAAGATCGGCACGCTCACGTCGCGAGACATAGCCGCGGGCACGCGGGCGATCACCGCGTGGCCCTACGTGGACGAGGACCGGGTGGGCATCTGGGGCTGGTCGGGCGGCGGCTCGCAGACGCTGAACGCGCTCTTCCGCTACCCGGACGTGTTCGACGTGGGTATCTCGGTGGCTCCCGTCCCCGACGTGCGGCTCTACGACACGATCTATCAGGAGCGCTACATGGGGCTCCCGCAGGACAACCCCGAGGACTACGAGGAGTCGAGCCCGCTCACCTGGGCCGGGCAACTGGAGGGGGACCTCCTGCTGGTGCACGGAACGGGCGACGACAACGTCCACTATCAGGGGACGGAGCGGCTGATCAACGCGTTGATCGGGGCGAACAAGCCCTTCGACGTGATGGTCTATCCGAACAGGACGCACGGGATCTTCGAGGGGCGAAACACGCGCTTGCATCTGTACTCGCTCATGACCCGGTTCCTGACCGAGCACCTGCGCCCGGGACCGGGCGAGGCCGTCCCGGCGACCGAATAGTCGGCGCAAGAAAAATCCGCGCTCAAGCGTCCTATGAGTAGACCGGGCCGGCCGGCGCGTGGAGCGCTGATCGACCGGCAGACACCGTGAAGCAGGAAGGACGGCGGTGAACGACATCCTATCCCCGATCGGACCAGCGGCCGTCGCGGTCACCTTCGGCGCGTTGGCCGCATGCGCAGGGGCTGTCCCGACGGGACCGGAAGGTGGCGCGGAGCCCACAGCCGACGTCAGGTTCGACGTGGAGGCCGAAGTGGGCGACACCGTGCGCCTGGGCATCGGCGAGGCCGCGCGTTTCGGCGAGGCCGGCTTGGTGGTGCGTTTCGACAGGTTGGTGGCCGACTCACGGTGTCCGGTCGAACCCGGCAACGGCGCGTGCGTGTGGGAGGGGGACGCGGAGGTGGCGCTGGACCTCGCGCTGGGCGATGGAGAAACGGAGCTCCGTCTGCACACCCGGTTGGATCCCCGCGTCGCGCGCCTCGACGGTTACGAGATCGCGCTCGTGGGGGTTTTGCCCGTGCCCACCTTCGAACCGTCGCCGGACCCCGCGCCCCCCACGGTCGATGTGACGGTCAGGCGGGCCCTCGAATGAACCTCGACAGGGCGCCCGCCGCGGACCTGACCGGCGCCCCGTAGGAGTTGGAGGGCTACATGTCGTCGTCCGACGCCGGCATGCTGCTGTTCCACATGTCGTAAGCGAACTTCCACTCGCCGTCGACGTTGCGCCACACGGCCATGTAGGAGCCGTGATCGGCGTGCCCTCCGTCGGCGTCGGTCATGACCCAGCCACCTACCTCGACGGCCATGTCGCCCATCACGTGAACGGATTTCGCTTCCACGCTTGCCGCGAAGCCCGGCGCAGCCTCGAGGGCCGCCACGAACGTAGCGTGGATGGCTTCGTGCCCCGTCGCCGCCGGTGCGCCGGGCGCCATCAACGTCGCGTCGTCGGCGTACAGCGCGGTGAGCGCCGCGGCGTCGCTCGCGTTGAACGCTTCAACCCACATCTGCGACCCGGCCTCGACCGCCGCCTTCGCCTCGGCGTCGTGATCCGCCATCTCCTGTGCGACCGTCGTCGCTGGTACAGCAAGCACGGCTGCCGCCGCGAGCACTGCGGTCCATCTACGCATAACGTCCTCCTCCTGGGGTCGACGCCCGCCCAGCGCTCCTGAGTCGCCGCGGGGCCGCCGACGGTCATGGATGCATCGGTCTCGCACCCGCGTGGACGTGAGCCTGTCGAGGCGCCTGAGTCAAGGCACCTTCCCCGGCCGCGCCTTGACACCCCGATCCGCCTTGCCGCATCGTTTCCAATGATCCCCTTTCCTGGCAGAGTCTCGCGCGGCGGGCCACGTGCGGCCGCGTTCTCCAAGACTGCGCCGGCGCAGCCGGCAGGCCGCGCGCCGGAGTCCGATCGCCCTCGCCTCGACACGCAGGTAGATGTCCGATGAGCACAGCGACACTGGAGTCATTGAAATACGCCGACGTCCCGAACTTCATCGCCGGTGAGAACGCGCCCGGCGGCGCCGAAGCGCTGGACGTTTTCGACCCCTCCCGGGGCGTCGTCATAGCGCGCGTGGGCATGTCGGAGGCGCCCGAGGTCGACGCGGCCGTCCAGGCCGCTCGCGCCGCGTTCGGGGAGTGGTCGTCGACGCCGATCAAGGAGCGCGCCCAGATCTTCTATCGGTATCGCGCGCTCATCGAACAGAATCTGGATGAGCTGGCGGCGCTGGTCGCCGAGGAGAACGGCAAGGTGGCCTCCGAGGCGACGGCCGAAGTGCTCAAGTCGATCGAGCTCACCGAGTTCGCGTGCTCGCTGCCCCAGATCGTCGCCGGCGAGGTCATGGAGGTGAGCCGCGGCGTCGAGTGCCGCATCGAGCGCCAGCCGGTCGGGGTGGTGGCGTCCATCACGCCGTTCAACTTCCCCAACATGGTGCCCAACTGGACGCTTCCCAACGCGCTCATGCTGGGCAACTGCATGGTGCTCAAGCCGTCCGAGCTGGTTCCCATCAGCGCCAACCGGATCGCCGAGCTCCTGGCGGAGGCCGGGCTGCCGACCGGCGTCTTCAACGTCGTGCACGGGGGCACCGAGGCGGTGGAGGCGATCTGCGACCACCCCGACATCTCCGCCATCAGCTTCGTGGGGTCCACGCGCGTGGCGAAGATCGTCTACCGTCGCGCGTCGGCCAACCTGAAGCGCGTGCTCGCCCTGGGAGGCGCCAAGAACCACCTCATCGTGCTGCCGGACGCCAACCCGGACATGACCGCCGACAACGTCGCCGCGTCGATGTCCGGCTGCGCGGGCCAGCGCTGCATGGCGGCGTCCGTAATGGTGGCGGTGTCGGACGCCGATGCGGTGATCCCGCGCGTGGTGCAGGCGGCGCGAGCGATCGTGCCGGGGCGCGACGTGGGTCCGGTGGTGTCGGCCGCCGCGCGCGACCGCATCGTCGGCTACATAGACGAGGCCGAGGCCGCGGGCGCCCAGGTGCTGCTGGACGGACGCGGCGCCGCCGTCGACGGCCACGAGGACGGTTTCTGGGTGGGCCCCACAGTCATCGACCGGGTCACGGCGGACATGCGCATCGCGCGCGAGGAGGTGTTCGGGCCGGTGCTGTCGATCGTGCGCGCAGCCGACGCCGATGACGCCATTCGCATAGAGAACGGCTCGCCCTACGGCAACGCGTCCTCCGTCTACACTGAGAGCGGCGGCATGGCGCGCTACGTCACCGAGCGCGTGAGCGCGGGCATGGTGGGCGTCAACGTGGGCGTGCCGGTACCGCGCGAGCCCTTCAGCTTCGGCGGCTGGAACGAGTCCAAGTTCGGCGTGGGCGACATCACCGGGCGCGGCTCGCTGGAGCTCTGGACGCAGAACAAGAAGACCACGACCAAGTGGAACGAGGAAGCCGGCATCAACTGGATGTCCTGATGAGCATCGATACGAGCGTCACGTTTACGGGGATCCGTTTCGAGAACCCGTTCCTGCTTTCCTCGGCGCCGCCGACGGAATCGGAGAAGAACATCCTGCGCGCGTTCGACGCGGGCTGGGGTGGCGTGGTCGTCAAGACGATCGGCCTGCACCCCGTGGTCAACGTCCACGGCGCGCGCACCAAGTTTCTGCGCACCGATCCCGACAGCAATTTCATCACGATGAAGAAGTCGCCGGGCGCGGCGCTGCACTCGTCGTGGAACTGGGAGCTGATCTCCGACAAGCCGCTGGACTGGTGGATCCCGCGCATCGAGATGATCAAGGCGGAGCGCCCCGAGAAGGTGCTGGTCGCTTCGATCATGGCCGGCTCCGGCAGCCAAGAGGAGCTGCGCGCCTGGCAGACGCTCGCCCAGGGCTGTCAGGACGCCGGCGCCGACGCGCTGGAGCTGAACTTCTCCTGTCCGCACATGGACCGGAAGGACATGGGGTCCAACATCGGCCAGGAGCCCGAGCTGTGCTCGTACGTGACGGAGGCCGTGGTGGAGGTCGCCCGGGTCCCGGTCTGGTGCAAGCTGACGCCCTCCACCGACGACATCGCCGCGGAGGCCGGCGCGTGCTTCCGCGGAGGGGCCGCTGCGGTCGTGTCTTCGAACACCTTCCCGTCGCTGCCGATGGTGGACGCGGACACGCTCGAGTTCGAGATCAACGTGGACGGCATGGTGTCCAGCGGCGGCCTGGGCGGGCCGGCGATTCTGCCCATGTCCCTGGCGAACATGGCGAAGATCGCGCTGGCGCACCCCGCCGGCGAATACTCGGGCATCGGCGGCGTGTCGGACTTCAGGCAGGCGCTGAACTACTTCCTGCTCGGCTGCGGCACCGTGCAGGTTTGCACCGCCGCGATGCTCGACCGCGCCATCGGCCCCAACGTGATCCAGCGGCTGAACGATGGCCTGGTCGAGTTCCTCGAGGCGCACGCGGAGGACGGCTGGACGTCGGTCGAGGACTTCCGCGGCATCCGGCGCGATAGGATCGTGGCGCAGTCGGACATCCGGCGGCCAGACGACGCAGACTACCGCGGCGGCAACGGCGCCGAAGAGGGCTACGCGGATCCCGCCGAGGAGGCCGCGCATGCCTGAGGCGGCCACCCGCGTGGCGCCCGCCATGCCCGCGTGCGATCACGAGCCGCGCCCTTACGCGGGCCCGTCTCGTGACGAGGTGTTGGCTGATCGCCGGCGGTACGTGAATCCAGCGGTGTTCACGCTCTACGCCGAGCCGATCATGATCGTCGAGGGCTGGATGCAGTGGCTCTTCGATGAGACCGGCCGGCGCTACCTGGACATGATCGCGGGCATCGTGACGGTGTCGTGCGGCCACGCGCACCCCAAGATCACGCGTGCGGTCGCCGAGCAGGTGGAGACGCTGCAGCACGCGACCACCATCTATCTGCACCCCAACCTGCCGCTGCTGGCCAAGAAGCTGGCGTCGAAGATGCCGGCGGGGTTGGACGTCACGTATTTCGTGAACAGCGGCAGCGAGGCGAACGACCTGGCGATCACGATGGCTCGCCTGCACACCGGCAACACCGATGTCGTCGCGCTGAGGAACGCCTACCACGGCACCTCGCCGGCCGCGCTCGGGCTCACTTCGCACAGCACGTGGAAGTACCCGGTGCCGCAGAACACCCGCGTTCACCACGCGCTGTGCCCCGACCCGTATCGCAACCCGTTCGCCGGCTCCCCCGAAGAGATCGCACGGCGCAGCGCCGAGGACATCCGCGAGCTGATCCGGTACTCGACGCCGGGCCAGATCGCCGCCTTCATCGCAGAGCCGATACAGGGCGTGGGCGGCGCCACGCTGGGCCCGCCGAACTACCTGGCCGAGGCCTTCGCGGTGGTCCGCGAACACGGCGGCTTGTGCGTGGCCGATGAGGTGCAGACCGGGTTCGGGCGCACGGGCGAGTACTACTGGGGCTTCCAGAACTTCGGTGTCACGCCGGACATCGTCACCATGGCGAAGGGGCTGGGGAACGGCGCGCCGATCGCGGCGGTCACGACCACGGCCGAAATCGCGTCGGCGCTCACCCAGCGCATCCATTTCAACACGTACGGCGGCAATCCCGTGTCCATGGCGGCAGGACTGGCGGTGCTGGACGCGATCGACGAAGACGGCCTGCAGGAGAACTGCCGCGTCCTGGGCGCGCGGCTGAAGAGCGGGCTGGAAGTACTGGCTACGCGGCACTCGCTGATCGGAGATGTGCGCGGCCTGGGGCTGATGCTGGGCGTCGAGCTGGTGAGAGACCGCGCCACGAAGGAGCCCGCGAAGCGGGCCACCGCTGAGGTCCTGGAGTACACGAGGGAACGCGGCGTGCTGATCGGGAAGGGCGGGTTCCACGGCAACGTGCTGAGGATCAAGCCGCCCATGTGCATAACGGCCGACGACGTCGACTTCACGCTGGCGGTGCTGGACGACGCCTTCGCGGCGGCGGGCAACGGGTGAGCGGCGGTCAGGAGCGATTCAGATGAGCTACACGCGCGTGATCAAGGGCGGCAAGGTGGTCACCCCGAAAGGCGTCGTTGACGCGGACGTGGGGATAGAGGGCGAAAAGATCGCCGCCATAGCGCCGGACCTGAGCGCGAACGGCGCCCAGGTGGTCGACGCAGGCGGCCACTACGTCATCCCCGGCGCGCTGGACGTGCACGTGCACCTGGAGCTGCCTTTCTGCGGCACCGTGTCCTCCGACGACTACCGCACCGGCTCGCGTGCGGGCGCGCGCGGAGGCGTGACTACCGTGATCGACTTCGCCATTCCGTTCGCCGGAGACACGCTCTCCGACGCGGTGGACAACTGGCTGGCCAAGGCCGAGGGGAAGTCGCTCATCGACTACACCTTCCACGTCTGCATCACGCGTTGGGACGAGCACAGGGACCAGATCGATGAGGTGGTGGAGCGCGGTTTTCCCACCTTCAAGGAGTTCATGATATACGAGTCCGAGGGCTGGCAGTCCGACGACCGGGCGCTCTTCGCCACGCTGGAGAAGATGAAGGACCTGGGCGCCATGCTGCTCGTGCACGCCGAGTCCTCACGGGTGCTGGACGAGCTCATCGCGCGCCATCACACACCCGAGCTGATGGCCGAGTACGGCGCGCGCCTGCACGGCATGACGCGGCCGAACTTCATCGAGGCGGAGGCCATCCAGCGCGCGGTCGCCTGGAGCGAGGCCACGGGCGGCAAGCTCTACATCGTCCACATGTCGACGGGCGAGGGCACCGACATCATCAAGTCCGCGCAGGCGCGCGGCGTGCCCGTGCTCGCCGAAACCTGCGTCCAGTATCTGGTCCTGGATGACTCGGTGTTCGGGCGCGAGGACGGCCACCTGTTCGCGTGCTGTCCGCAGCTCAAGAAGCCGGAAGACTCCGAGCGGCTGTGGCGCGGGCTGCGCGACGGCGAGGTCTCGGTGATCTCCACGGACACGTGCACGTTCACGCGCGAGCAGAAAGCGATGTGGGAGGGCGACTTCACGCAGATCCCCATGGGCATGCCCGGTCTGGAGACTCTGCTACCGCTGACCTACACGCACGGCGTGCTGGGCGGGCGCATGTCGATCGAGGACATGTGCCGCAAGCTGTCCACGGCGCCGGCTCGCATCATGGGCCTGGGCGACCGCAAGGGCGCGATCGCCGTGGGGCTGGACGCTGACCTGGCGATCATCCACCCGGACAAGCGTCTGACGGTGGACCCGGAGTCGCTGGAGACAAACGCCGACTGGTCGCCCTACGAGGGCTGGGACCTGGCGGGGTTCGCGCGGACCACGCTGTCCCGGGGAGAGGTGATCGTCGACGACTACGCGGTGGTTGGAGAAGCAGGACGAGGCAGGTGGCTGCCCAGGTCGACCCAGTCGCTCGGCGTGTGAGCGCAATCCGCTCCGTCGCCGTGCCGCACACGCCGGATCTGGAGGACGTGCCCGCGGGCCTGGAGGAGAGTCCCCTCTGGAACCCGGATCTCGCCCCCACGCCGCCGCACGCGCGTACGTGGTCGACCTACAACATCGCCGCCCTGTGGATCGGCATGAGCGTGGTCATCACCACGTACACGCTCGCGTCGGGGTTGATGCAGCAGGGGATGACCTGGTGGCAGGCGCTTGGGACCATCCTGCTGGGCAACACCATCGTGCTGATTCCGATGATGCTCAACGCGCACGCCGGCACCAAGTACGGGATTTCTTTCCCTGTCATGTGCCGGGCGAGCTTCGGGGTCTACGGCGCCAACGTCGCGGCGCTACTCCGGGCCGCCGTGGCGTGCGGTTGGTTCGGGATTCAGACGTGGATAGGCGGCCTCGCGCTGAGCGCGCTGCTGACGGCCGCTTGGCCGGCCTGGGCGGACGTGCCCGGGGCGACCTGGATCGCCTTTGGTGTCTTCTGGCTGATTCAGGTGCTGATCATCCTGCGAGGCACTGAGGGCGTGAAGGTGCTGGAGAGCTTCGCCGCCCCGCTGCTGCTTGCGGGCGGCATCGTGCTGCTGGTTTGGGCCATCCGCTCGGGCGGAGGCCTGGGCAGCATGCTGCGCCAATCCGAGCGGCTCGGGGGCGACGTGAGCAATTTCTGGGCGGTGTTCCCTGCCGGCTTGACCGCGTCGGTGGGCTATTGGGCCACGCTCAGCCTGAACATCCCGGACTTCACTCGCTACGCGCGGAGCCAGCGCTCCCAGATGTGGGGACAGGCGTTGGGACTCCCCACGACCATGACCGCCTTCGCCTTCATCGGGGTGGCCGTAACGGCGGCAACGATGGTGGTGTTCGGAGAACCCATCTGGGATCCGGTGGAACTGATCGCGCGGATCGGCTCGCCGGCGGTCATCATCGGGGGGGCGCTGATCATCGTGATCGCGCAGATCTCGACCAACATGGCGGCCAACGTGGTGTCGCCGGCAAACGATTTCTCGAACCTGGCGCCGCGTCGCATCAGCTTCGTCACGGGCGGGCTGATCACCGCCGTCATCGGCATCATGATCATGCCCTGGCGGCTGTATTCGGACGCCGCCGCCTACATCTTCACCTGGCTGATCGGGTACTCGAGCCTGATGGGGGCGCTCGGCGGGATCCTGATCGCGGACTACTGGGTGCTGCGCGGCCAGCGACTCTCCGTGGCGGACCTGTTCCGGACGAACGGGCGCTATCGATACCTGGGCGGTTTCAACCTGCGCGCCTTGTTCGCGTTTGCGCTGGCGGTCGCACCGGTGCTGCCAGGCTTCATGCGAGCGGCTTCCGTGCCGGGCGGGGTCGTGGCGACACCGGTGCTGACGGACACGCTCTACACGTACGCGTGGTTCGTGACGTTCGCGTTGAGCTTCGTACTTTATTTGCTGTTCTCCTTCGTCGTGCCGGCGGCGTCCGGCGGCGGCACATCGACCATCGAATCGAGCACCGACTGACATGCCACGTATAGTGAAATGCGGCCTGATCCAGGCCACCCACGCCTGCGCTACCAGCGAGTCCCTGGAGGTGATCAGGGAGGCCAACCTCGAGAAGCACATGGGCCTGATCGATCAGGCGGCGGCCGAAGGCGTCCAGATCCTGTGCATGCAGGAGATCTTCACGGGGCCCTACTTCTGCGCCGAGCAGAGCACGCGTTGGTACGAGGCGACCGAGAAGATCCCGGATGGCCCCACCACCGAGCTCATGAAGGAGATCGCCAGGAAGCACGAAATGGTGATCGTCGTCCCGCTCTACGAAGAGGACACGACCGGGGTGTACTACAACACCGCCGCCGTGATCGACGCGGACGGGACCTACCTCGGCAAGTACCGCAAGAACCACATCCCGCACACGGCTCCGGGGTTCTGGGAGAAGTTCTATTTTCGCCCCGGCAACCTGGGCTACCCGGTGTTCGACACGCGCTACGGCAAGGTCGGCGTCTACATCTGCTACGATCGGCACTTCCCGGAGGGCGCGCGTGAACTCGGACTGAACGGCGCGGAAATCGTCTTCAATCCATCGGCGACGGTCGCCGGCCTGTCGGAGTATCTGTGGAAGCTGGAGCAGCCCGCCCACGCGGTGGCCAACGCGTACTTCGTCGGGGCGATCAACCGCGTCGGGGTCGAGGATCCGTGGCGGATCGGTGAGTTCTACGGCCAAAGCTACTTCTGCGATCCGCGCGGCCAGTTCGTGGCGGAGGCGTCCCGGGACCGGACCGAGCTCATCACCGCCGAGCTCGACCTGGACCAGATCCGCGAGGTCCGCAACGTGTGGCAGTTCTTCCGCGACCGCCGGCCGGAGACATACGAGCAGATTACCGCGCCGTAGACCCCTGCCCGCGGAGGCTCTGGAGCAGCGCGGGTGCGGGTGGAGGGAGTCGATGCAACCCTTCGGGTCCGGATCGTCAATAGGGGGTGTCAGAGACCCCTACGACGACCAACCGGAGGCGTAGCATGCTTAGACTGTCGACGCTCGTGATCGTCCTGCTCGCCGTGGCGCCGGGCGCCGCGCTGACCCAAACGAGCGACGCCGCGGTCGACCGGACGGGCGAACGCATCGTCTTGCCCGACGCCGAAGAGATCTCGCTCGCGCGCTCGGCGGCGCCGCCGGCGGTGTCCGCCGAAGCCACGGTGCTCGTCTACCGACCCGGCATCGGATACGAGGTCGGCCACGAGGGCGCCAACGGGGTCACCTGTTTCGTGGACCGTTCCCGCGTGACATCCTTCGAGCCCCAATGCTTCGACCGCGAGGGCAGCGAGACGATCCTTCAGGTCCGGCTACTCGAGGCGCGCCTGCGCGAGGAGGGGCGATCCGAGGACGACGTGCAGGCGGCGGTCGACAGCGGCATCCGCTCCGGCGAGCTGCGACTGCCGAGCCGGCCCGTCATGACCTACATGATGTCGTCCGGGCAGGTGTTGATCTCCGACGACGGCCGTAACGTGGGCGCGTGGAAGCCGCACCTCATGATCTACGTTCCCTACCTCACCGCCGACGCGCTCGGACTGGGGGACACTCCCTCGACGCGCGCCGCGGTGGTGGTGAACGAAGGCACGGCTCTCGCCAACATCATGATCGTCGTGGAGGAATTCGTCGATCCGTCGGAGTTCGCGCCGGACGCCGGCGGGCAGCGCTAGTGTACCGTTGCAGAAGTCCCGTAGGCATTCGGC
>JBDLIA010000083.1 GCA_039715185.1 Gemmatimonadota bacterium | reverse complement strand
CTTCGGTGCCTGCCGACGCTCGCGTCGCGCAACCGTCCCGAACGCGATTGGATGCCCAGATGAAGAAACGTCACCTTCTCAGCCTCCTCACCCTGCTGATCGCCGTCCCCACTACCGCCGCCGCGCAGGACAACTTCAACGTCCGCCGCGGCGACCGGGAGGCGATCATCGCCAACGAGGCCAAGCGCGACCGGCTCTACAACGGCCGCTTCCACTTTGCCCCGGCCGTGCGCGCGGGCGACTACATCTTCGTCTCCGGCGTCGTGGCCGGTGCGTGGGCGGGCGAGGTGCTGGACCGCGAGGGCTTCGCCGAGTCCGTCCGCGCCGCTTTCCGCAGCGTCGAGGAGACGCTGGTGGCCGCCGGAGCCGGTTGGGACGGCGTCGTCCGCATGCGCACCTTCCACGTGTTCGACCACGAGCTGATCGGGATCGAGAAGGTCGAGCAATTCGAGGTGATCGCGGGCGTGAAGGACGAGTTCGTGCCGGAGCCGTTCTCGGCGTGGACGGGGGTCGGGACGACGGCGCTGTTGCCGGACAGAGGCATCGTGGAGATCGAGATGGTGGTGTACGACCCGCAGGACGGGTGAAGGGCAGGTCTACGGCGCGATTCTGAAGTCGATGCCGATGGTGATGTCGGCGGCTCCGGCGTGCGCCCGTATGATCTCGTGCTCGATCGCCAGCACGCGCTCGATGAGGGGGTCATCCGGATCCCGGTTGCGTTCGCGACGCCGGCTGTGGGTGTCCGGATAGTGGCCTTCCATGAATACCCGGAGGTCAACGTCGACGTGGGCGAGCACGTACGTGCCCTCCACGAGCAGCACGCGCGCCGCGCCGAGGTCCAGCGGACGGCTGTGAAAGAGGTCGCGGGGGTAGTCGACTAGCGGCGCGTCCTCGACCGGGCGTCCCTCGCGGAACGCCGCCACGTGCTCGTTCAGCCGATCGAAGTCCACCTCTCCGGGCCCCACCACGTCCAGGTCGAGTCGCCTCGCTTCGTGGTTCTGGCGCGGCGGCAGGCGGAAGTAGTCGTCCTGGTGGAGGACGGTGCACGGCACGTCGGTGCGCGCCAGCTCGAGCGCCAGGCACAGCGCGGTGATGGTCTTGCCGCTGCCCGATTCGCCGCCGATGCCCACGACCGGGCGACGCTCGCCCTCGAACAGCCCGCGCCCGGTCAGGTCATCGCGCAGCTCCCTGGCCAACTCGAAGTAGGCCGGCTCGAGCTGCACCCCGCGCGCCTCTCCTCCCGCGACTCCGCTCACGGGCGCAGCAGCGACAGGGACTCCGGGTCGCCGGCCAGGCCCAGGAAGATCGAGCCCGCGGCGGAGTACGCCATGCGCGGGCGGCCGCCGGGCTGACCCGTGCGCCCGTGCAGGAACTCGTGGAAGTCGAAGCGTGGTGCCCGCTCGAGGGCGTCGGCCCACGACGCGCGCAGGCGGCCGAGCGTCTCGGTGCGTCCTCGCAGAGCCAGGGCCAGCGCCAGCCAGCCGAGCCAGATCGGCCAGATCCCGCCGTTGTGGTACTCGTGCGGGCGATTCCGGAAGTCGAACAGGTGGAATCCGCGCAGCTCGTCCCAGCCGGGGTCCGACTCCGTGATGGGCGGGTGAAACGCCGGAGGCAGGGCGCCCCGCCCCAGGAACTCCGCATCGACCCAGTCCAGCGCCTCGGCCCCGCGCTCCGGCGCGATGTTCGAGACGCCCAGCAGCGCGGCGGCCGCGAGGTCGAATACGTCCCACCGGCGCGGGGGACCGATGCTGGCCGGCGGAGGACCCGCCGGGTCGCCGTCGGCCGGCCGGTACCGGTCTCGCACCGCGCCGGCGATGCGCGCGGCCTTGCGACCCCACTCCTCGCGGTCGAAGGCGATCGCGAGCAGCGACAGCGCCCAGGCGCGCAGCACCTGATCGGACAGGATGTAGCCCGAGTAGGGGTACTCGTCGGCCCAGTTGCCGCCGGCGGGCACGTAGACGAGGTGGGCGCCGTTGTACTCGAGCGCGTCGAGGAGGTCGACCGCGGCCTCGACGGACGCCGTGAAGTCCGCGGCCGCGGCCTCCCCCGCACGGATCGCGAGTGCGACCCCGAGCAGGTACCAGGACGTCGCGTCGATCTTGGGCGTCAGCGTGCCGAAGCTGACCGCGCCTTCGCCCCCGCCCGGGGTGCCCGGCCGGAAGTTGGAGGCGATCTGCCCGTGCCGGCCCTGGCGCGAGCGGAGCTGCTCGAGCGTGCGCACGAACGCCGCCGTGACGACCTCATCACCGGCGATCAGGCCGGCGATTCCCGCCAGCACCGCGTCGCGCGTGAACACCGCGCGGTAGTTGTCGACCTCGGTGGCCGACGCGCGGATGCCTTCAGGGCCGCTCAGCGAGCGTAGCAGCGCCACGGCGGGATCGGACGGATCGGCGGGACCCATGCCGGCTCAGAAGATGATCAAGAGCACCGCGATCAGGCCGAGCAGCAGGACCGCCTGATACCGGTAGTTCGCGAAGACGGAGCGCCCCGCGAGGGCGACGGTTTCGGCCCGGTAGTGCGCGGGCGTCCACAGGACCGACTCCCAGTCGCGCTCCGCGGTGTCCGGCCGCGCCGCGCTGACGGCGAACAGCACCACCGTGCACACCAGGAAGATGATCCCGGCCAGGTAGAGGTAGTGGGGGAGGATGTCCTGTCGACCCGGGTTCAGGTTCACCCACCCCTTGTAGAGCACCCCGAGCGCGCTGAGCGTCGCGCCCACCCCGATCGCCGCGTTCGCGCCGGCCGTCGACGGCCGCTTGGAAAACAGCCCGAAGATGAAGAGCGCCACGACCGGCGGGGTGAGGAACGAAAGGACCATCTGCAGATAGTCCCAGAACGACGGGAACGAGTTGATGTAGGGCGCCCACAGAGCGGCCACCACCATGAACACGCCGATCATGACCTTGGCGATCCGGACGGCGTCCTTCTCGGACGCGTCGGGCCGCCGCTTCTTGTAGAAGTCGAACGTGAACAGCGTCGCGGCCGCGTTGAGCCCGCTGTCCACCGAGGACATCAGCGCGCCGATGAATCCGGCGAGCGTCAGCCCGAGCAGGCCGGCGGGCAGCAGGTCGAACAGCAGCCTGGGGTAGGCGTCGCGGGCGTCCGCCAGGTCCGGGTACAGGACCAGCGCCATCACCCCCGGCAGCACCATGATGAAGAGCGGCAGGATCTTCAGGAACCCCGAAAAGATCGCACCCCACTGCCCCTGCTCCGTCGTCCTCGACGCCAGCGCGCGCTGGACGATGAACTGGTTCGTGATCCAGAAGTAGAAGCCGAGCAGGAAGACGCCGGTGAAGAGGCCGGGCCACGGCAGCGTGGCGTCGTCGATGGGCCGCACGATCTCCAGGTACGACGGGTCGACCGCCTGCGTGATCCCTTCCCAGCCTCCCACCCGCCCGTAGGCGATCACGGTGATCACCACCGAGCCGAGGATCAGCAGCACGGCCTGAACGGTGTCGGTATAGACCACCGACGCCAGGCCGCCCATCAGCGTGTACAGCGCCGCGACGATGGAGATGATCCAGACGATCTCCACGAACGAGAGCTGCGGGAACACCATGCGCAGGACGACGGCGCCGGCGAACAGACCCGACGCGATGTCGATGAATACGTTGAGCGTGATGGTGACGCCCGAGAAGTAGTAGCGCGCGAACGATCCGTAGCGGCGCTCCAGGAACTCGGGGATGGTGTACACCCGGGCCTTCAGGTAGAACGGGAGGAAGAACACGGCGAACAGCACCAGGACCACCGCCGCCATCCACTCGTAGCTGAAGACCGCGAAACCGGCGTTGTAGCCGCTCTCCGCCAGCCCGACCAGGCTGATGCTGCCCATGTTCGATGCGAACAGCGAGAAGCCGATCACCGGCCAGAACAGCGAGCGCCCCGCCAGGAAGTAGTCCTCCTCGGAGCGCTGCCGCCCACGAAGGAAGAACCCCAGCCCGATCACGAACACGAAGTACGCGCCGATGATCGCGAGGTCGATCGCGCCCAGCGTGGGGGTGGTCGTCAATTCTCGGTGCTTTGGGAGTCCGGCTCGGGGAGGGACCGCCGCGACGCCTCGGCTTCGGTGGCGGTCCCTCCCTGAGTCAGACGATCAGAAGCCGTACTCGACCGAAGCCGTAAGCGACCGGCCCGTGATCGAGCGTGCCCGCACGAGGTTGACCTGGTTCTCCGTGATGGACCCCTCCTCCGACTCGGTGATGCCGATGGAGTCGAACAGGTTGTTGGCGCCCACCACGAACCTGAGGTTGCCGGAGACCTCGATGCCGACGAAGCCGTTGAGGATCGCGTAGGCCGGCATCACCAGCTCGTTCACGTCCTGCGCGTACGCCCGCGTCTGGCCGATCAGGCTGAGGCCGAAGTTGTGCCCGGGCTCGGTCTGGTAGGACCCGAGCAGGTTGTACATGAGCTTCGGCTGGCGGCGCGGCGTGTTGCCGTCGTTGTCGCCCGACGTGATCTCCGCGTCGGTGAACGTCGCGGCGCCGCGCAGGTCCAACGCGTCGAACGCGAACGCACCCTCCACCTCCACGCCCAGCGCCTGGTAGTCGGTCTCGATCACCTGCTGCGTGGTCGCCTCGAAGCCGCCCTCTTCGGTGGTGTTGGCGTAGAAGCCCGTGATGAACAGGCCGCCGTTGGCGAACTGCTGCTTGATGCCCAGCTCGGCCTGTTCGATCTCGTCCTTCGGCCCGAACTGGATGGGCTCGATGTAGATCCCCGTCGGGAAGATCGCGCGGTCCGCCTTGGCCGAGGAGCCACGGCTGAAGCGGCCGAAGATCGCGCGGTCCTCGTTCAGCAGCACGTTGGCCCCGAACGAGAAGGACACGTAGTCGTACTCGTAGTCGACCGGGTTGTCCTGCGACTGGTCGACCACCGATACGCTCTCCTCGATGGGCGCGATCTCGCCGTCGTTGTTGACGTCGGCGGTGCCCTGCACGCCGCCGTGGCCCACGCCCGTGACGTCGCCGATGTCCACGCGGAAGCTGCCGCTCAGGGTGAGCTGGTCGCTCGCCTCGATCTCTATCGCGCCGTACGGCGCCGTGACGTCGTAGGTGCTGTTGAACTGGACCTGGCAGCAGTTGCCGAAGGCCGGCACGCCGTAGGAGTACTGCCCGCTCTCGGAGATCGTGCCGTCGGCGGCGGTCGTGATGTCGATCAGGCCCGCGTTCTCGCCCTGGATCTCCATCAGGAAGTTGCTCCACAGCCAGTCCATCGCGACGCGCTGGATGCCCTTGAACAGGCCGGCGCTGACGGTCACGCCCTCGACCTGCTTGGAGATGCGCGTGTCCAGCATGGTGTTGTCGAAGTTCTGCAGCTCAGTGTCGAAGAGCGTGATGACCTGCAGGTTGCTGCCGCTGAACGGATCGCCCGTGTGCGAGACGGTCAGCGTGGCGCCGGTGAGATCCCGGTCGATCGACTCGCCGACCGAAGTCAGAATGCTCGCCGTGGGCCCCACCGCCGCGGTGAAGGGCGCCCGGAAGGCGCCCGAGTTGACGGCGAACCGGGCGCGGCTCTCCACGCTCCAGCCGTCGCCGAGGTCGAAGGCGACCTCGGCTCCGATGGCGCGGGACAGCGCGCGCATGCCGTCGGTCACGTCGCTCGAGCGCGGCGCGCCGTTGGCGTCGAGCCCGAAGTTGGACTGCAGGAAGACGCTGTGCGTGGTCTCGAGCGTGGCGTCGAGTCCGGGGGCGTCTTCCCAGTCCGGATCGTCGTTGGTCCCGCTGACCTGGATCGGCATGGGCATGATCGCCGGCGTCCGGTCGTCCAGATACTTGAAGTAGAGCCGCGCGTACCCGCCATCGAACAGCTTCGTCAGGTTCGCCTTGAGCTGCCCGCCGCGGTTGGCGGTGTAGCCCACGTCACGCGGGCCCTCGCCCGAGCGCAGGAACCCGCCCACGTGGAACGCCAGCCCGTCCCCGAACGGCGATCCGTAGTCGAAGTCGAGCCGGTTCATGTCGTGGTCGAGCCCCACCGTCGTGGCGACGCTGCCGCTAGCCGTCTCGCCGGTCTTGGAGATGAAGTTGATGATCCCCGCCGGCGAGTTGGTGGCCAGCGTCGACGCGGAGCCGCCCCGGATCGCCTCGATCCGCGCCAGGTTCGCGTCGTTGCGCAGGAAGATGTCCGAGGTGGCGAACGCGATGTCGCCGAAGAGGAAGATCGGCAGGCCGTCCTCCTGGAGCTGCAGGTACTTCGAGCCGCCGGCCGAGATCGGCACGCCGCGGACGGTGATGTTGGTGTTGCCGTCGCCGCCGGACGCCTCGGAGCGGATGCCGGGAATCGTCCGGAAGATCTCCGCGGTGGTGCGCGGCGCCGAAGCCGCCACGACCGTCGGATCCAACGTCGTGATGGAGACGCTCGACTCGATCTTCGTGTTCTCGTTGGCTACGCCCGTCACGATGAGCGCGTCCAGCCCCAGGGGGTCGCGGCCCAGCACGAAATCCACGGTGAGCGTGGCGCCGGACAGGTTCACGGTCTGGGCGCCGGGGCTGTAGCCGAGGAAGGACGTGGTGATGCTCGCCTCTCCCTCGCCCCGGACCTCCAGCGAGTAGGCGCCGCCGGCGTCGGTGAGCGTACTGGTGGTGGTCCCTTCGACCCGAACGACGGCGCCCGCCAGCGCGCGCCCATCGTCTGCCGTCACGGTACCGCGAACGGTCGTGGTCTGCTGTGCTGTCAGGGTGGTCGAGGCGAAAAAGGTCGCGATAGCGATGAAGAGGCTTACGCGGGTCCGCGGCATACTTCCCCCCTTTTCGGGCAGTCCGGCTGCAAGGCGTATCATCGATTCACTGCCCGGCCGACCCACCTTGCGCAAGGGAAAATACCGCAAGAAGTTGCGCAAACGATATCGCAATCGTTTACAAACGGGGTCGGAACGGAGGGCCATCGCCAGCATGTCACGAGAGCGTATCACGCTGAAGGACATCGCGAAGCGCGTGGGCGTGTCGGTGCCCACGGTGTCTCGGGCGCTCGCGGACCACCCGGACATTCACGAGGAAACGAAGGCCCGCGTGCGCGATGTCGCGCAGGAGCTGCACTACATCCCCAACTACCGGGCGCGCTACCTCCGTGCCAAGTACTCGCGCCTCCTGGCGCTCGTGGTGCCCGAGATGAACACCTTCTTCGTGCCGTCGCTCGTGACGGGGATCAACGGCGTAGCGCAACGCAACGACTACTCGCTGATCGTGTTCCAGTCGGAGGACGCGATCGTGCAGGAGCGGCGGCTGCTCGAGGACTGCGTGCGCCTTTCGGTGGACGGGGTGCTGCTCGCGCTCTCCTCGGAGACGTCGGACCTGGCCCACCTGCGCACGCTGGGCGACGCGGGCATCCCGGTGGTGCTGCTCGACAAGACGATTCGCACCGACGAGCACTCCGCCGTCACGATCGACGACGAGCGCGTAGGAGCCGAGGCCGCGGAGTACCTGCTGCGCAACGGACATCGCCGCGCGATCGGTCTGTTCGCCGATGACAGGCAGCGCATCAGCAAGCTCCGGCGTCGCGGCTTCCAGCGGGCGTTCGCGTCCGCGGGGGCGCCGCTCGAGGAAGATCTTCTGCTGCGGGTCTCACTGCTCGACGAGCTGCCCGGGCAGCTTGGTTCGGCGCTCGACGCGCACCCCGACGTAACGGCGGTATTCGCCATGTCCGACGAGCTGCTCGTGCGCGCCCACCATCTGCTGATGCGGCGCGGGGCCCGCGTCCCCCAAGACGTCGCGCTGCTCGCCATCAGCGACGGTCAGGCACCGTACTTCCTGTTCCCCAGCGTGACCCACATCCGCCACTCCGGAGCCGTAGTCGGAGAGCGCGCGGCGCACACGCTGATCGGCCTGATCGACCACTCCGCCGACTCGACCATGGAGGTGAAGGTTGCGACGCGGCTGGTGGAGTTGGGATCGGTGGGGGCGCGGGAGTGAGGCGGACTCCAATCCCTCGAGCGGGGTCATTGTTGCAGCGGCGTGGCCCGCGCTAATCGGCGAAGACCTCGGCGAGCCAGGTCTCCGCGGCCTTCAGCTGACGTGGATGGACGGTGTTCGGGATGTCGGCGACGAGCATCGCCAGCGTCGTTTCCCGTAGCTCCTCCCGCCAACGCAGATCGGCACGCGCGAACGCCGCAGCAATTCCGCACGGGCGTTGGTAGCACTCGGCCTCCACCGCCGTCGGGCCACGCTGACGGATCTCGGCGCAACGAAAAGCGGGCTCGGCCCCGTCGACCGCCTCTACCACGTCCAACAACGTGATCTCATTGGCCGGTCGGGCCAGTACGAAGCCGCCGCGGGGCCCGGGCGAGGACGAGACTATTCCCTGCGCGGCCAGCTTCTGAAGATGCTTGGTCAGGTAGGCCGTCGGCACGCCGTGCACCTCGGCCAGTCGACGAGCCGGAAGCGCGCGGCCTTCGGGCGCCGACGCGAGAACCGAAAGGCAGTGCACGGCCCATTCGACGCCTTCACTCATCCTCATGTCTGCGCCCCAATTCTGTATAGGAGATATCCAGGACACTGCTCGTAGTCGTTCTCTCCGTCAACCGTCTCGACGAGGCCCTTGACCTAAATCAAGATAGAACATATCCTGGATAAAAGATATCCTGAATTATGGATCGAGCTTCAAGACTGACTGGGGAGGAAGATCATGAGGGTATTCGTTGCTGGAGGGACCGGCGTGATCGGACGCCGCGTCGTGGAGTCGCTGGTGCGTGAAGGTCACGAGGTGACCGCCCTGGCTCGTACGGACGACACCGAACAAACACTGAGAACCTTGGGTGCCCGACCTGACCGAAGCGACCTCTTCGATCAGGCGGCACTGGAACGCGCCGTGCGCGGCCACGACGTAGTGGTGAACCTGGCCACGGCGATTCCGCCCGCTTCGGAGGCGATGTCGGAGCAGGCCTGGGCCAGGAACCACCGGGTTCGCCGTGAGGGGGCCGCCAATCTCTCCGAGGCGGCGCTCCGAGGTGGCGTCAGGCGCTTCGTACAGGAGTCCATCGCCTTGTTGTATGCCGATGGTGGCGACGAGTGGCTCGACGAAGAAGCTCCCGTCTCGACGACCTGGGTGACCGAGTCCTCTCTCGACGCGGAATCCGCCGCGCTCGCGTTCGGAAAAAGTGACCGAGAGGCGGTCGTGCTGCGGTTCGCCACGTTCCACGCTCCTGACAGCGCGCACACCGTCGATACCATCGGGGCCGCCCGGCAGGGGGTAGCCGCGTGCCTGGGGCCTCTGTCCTCCTTTCTCTCCACGATTCACGCAGACGACGCCGCGTCCGCGGTCGTCGCCGCGCTCTCGGTCCAGTCCGGCGTGTACAACGTCGCCGACGACGAACCTCTCCGACGGGCCGACTACTTCGCGGCCCTGGAGCGTGCAGTCGGCGAGAACCGGCTGAGTTTCCCGGAGGACCTGGACCACGGTCTGGAAGGCACGATGCTCGAGATGGTGCTGCGGTCGCAGCGCGTGTCGAACAGGAAGTTGAGGGAGCACTCGACGTGGCGCCCGGAGCATCCGACCGCGTCGGAGACCTGGCGGGCGATCATCACAGAGTCGGCGCTGCTGCCGGCCTGACCCCCCGTGCGGCTCCGAGGCGCGGACCGCGGTTCAGGGCACGGCTTCGGCCATTTCCCGCAGCTTCTGCACGGTGCGCCAGTTCCTGGCCGTGGCCGCGACCCCCAGGAACTTCTCGACGCTCGCGGCCAGCTTCGAGCGGCCGACGCCGTCCGGGGCGTGGAGGTAGAAGACGTCGCCGGCGAGACGGAACCGTTCGGACGCCGACGCGACGCGGGCCAGCGACTCCATGTCCGGGCTCGATGGCTCTTCGGCGAGGAACCACAGGTGCAGCGACTTGGGGTCGGCGGCGGCCTCCGGAAACGGATTCGCATCGATCGCCTCATGTAGTCGATCGACCGCCAGTACGAGGACCTGTGGCCGGAATCCGCGCCGCTCCTGAACGGCCGACGCGATATCCTCGCCCAGCGTCGGGGACGGCGCGCCTACCATCCGGCCCACCGCGTTGCCGCTCTGGATGTAGGTCGCGATGTCCTCCAGCCCCAGTTCCTGCAGGATCCGCGTGAGCTCATCCATGGGCAGCCGGCCATGTCCGCCGACGTTGATGCCACGCAGGAGGACGATCACCGGGCCGCTCCGCTCGCTCATATGCCTTTCAGCCTGGGCTGTCGCTTCGGCACGTCCCCGGTCCGGCAGGGCAACCCGTCGATAGGATCTGTCGAGTTAGTCGTCGAGGGGAACGCTCACTCGGGCTCGACCACCTGAACCGGCTCGTCCACGCCCAACCCGGATGAGTCGATAGTCCCGTTACCCAGTTCGCCGGATCGGTTACTTCCCCAACAGTAGGCGAGGCCGTTGGCCGTCAGGCCGCACGTATGGAATGCGCCGCGCTCGACGGACACGAAGGGAATCCCCATCGGCCGGCCGGGATCGTTCCAACGTCCCGCGTTCCGGCAGAACGGCTCCCCGCTCGCGGGCAGTGCGCACACGCGCAGGTTTTCCAGCGACATCGCCTCGAACGGGCCGGCTCCGATGAGCGCCGGATCGACCCCGATTCCTCCCCACTCCTGGTTTTGCCAACAGTACAGGGCGCCCAGGACATCGAGGCCGCACGAAATTGCCCAGATCTGCGAATTCATGAGAAGAAATTTGCTGGTCTGGACATCCCGCCATTGGAAGGCGGGGATCTCGATGGGCGTGAAACCGACCCATGAGCCTCTGTCGAAGAGGTCTCCTTCGGTGCCGAGCGCTCCGTCTCCCCAGCAGTAGCCGGCCTCGCCGGTGCTGACGCCACAGGTGCTGGTCCGGCCCGCATCGATCGAGCTGAACAGCACATCGGTCAGCACGGGGGTCGGTACGTGCCGTTCCGTCCGGCGCTCCGATTCGCCGAGCCCCAACTGGCTGAACCAGTTGCTCCCCCAGCAATATGCGCGGCCGCTCTCGTCCACCGCGCAGGTGTGATCATCGCCCGCGCTGATCGCGGTGAACTTCCCGTTGCCCAGGACGGTAGAGGGCCCGGTACGGGAGTCTGTGTCCCCGACGCCGAGGCGGCCGTCCGGGTTCGCTCCCCAGCAGTAGGCTTCTCCCTCGGTTGAGATTCCGCAGACGTGGTGAATCCCGACCGAGATGGAAGAGAACTCGATGTCCCCCTGCACGAGAGTGGGAGATAGTAGGTCGGGCGAATCCTCCCCGGTCCCGAGTCCGCTTCCGCCGTTGTGCCCCCAGCAGTAGGCACGTCTGGAGACCGTAATGCCGCACGACTGGTCGTCCCCCAGAGACAGGCTGGTAAACCCGCGAGGTTCCACGCTCACGAACGCGACGCCGACTCTCCCTCCCGTCGTCACGCGAATCTCCGCGCTCCCGGCTCCGACCCCCATCAGGAGCCCCGTGAAATCGACCGTGGCGACGCTCGTGTCCGAGCTGCTCCATTCAAGGCGCACAGGGAGGATTCGGTCGCCGCCGTCGTCGATTACGACCGCGCTCAGCCGAACGGAGTCCCGCGCACGGAGCGACACTTCGGACATCGAAACGCGAATCTCAGCCGGGCCGGAGGAGTCCGTGATCAGACCACAGGCTGAAACCCAGCCGAGCGACACGAGGCCGGCGGCGCGGATGAAGGTTGGATGCATTATTCCGGCTCGATCACCTGAACGGGAGGCATGGGCTCCAGGTGTACCCGAACACCGTCGCCCAGTTGGCCGTGCTCGCTTAGCCCCCAGCAGTACGCCAATCCATTCTCGACCGCTCCACAAACATGGTCGAGTCCGACGCCCAGCGTCACGAATCGGAGCTCTCCGGCGGGCAGATCCGGCTGCGACCAGGCGAGCGGGCTCCGGCACTCAACCTCGCCGGTCCCGTCCAGCGTGCAGACCCGCTCGCCGAACAGGGAAGCGGCTTCGAACGGACCCGGTGCGATCACGACCGGTTCGACCCCTACGCCGGCCCAATCACTCGACTGCCAACAGTACAACGCTCCGCCGACGCCCAATCCACACGCGAAACTCGCGACCGGCGGATCCTCGAGTGAGCGGACGTAGCCGCCCGGTCGGATCTCGCTGAGCCGGACACCCGGAATCTCCACGGGCGTGTAGCTGATCCAGGCGTCTCCGTCGAGGCTGTCGCCTTCCGCGCCGAGCGCGCCCCGGCCCCAGCAGTACCCGACTCCCTCGGCGGTCAGCCCGCATGTGGTGTCGTGTCCCGCGTCGATGGAGGCGAAGCGGACCTCGGTGGCGACCGTCGCCGGCGCGAGCTGGGCGGAACCATGCAGGCCCTCGCCGAGGCCCAACTGGCTGGATGCATTCTGCCCCCAGCAGTACACGCGTCCCTCGACGGTCAGGCCACACGTATGCCAACTACCGCCGCTCAGGTCTGAGAAGGAGAGTCCGCCGGCCACCTCGGTCGGTACGGTCCTCGCCAGCGTGTCGCCGACGCCGAGTTGGCCGTCGCGATTGAAGCCCCAGCAGTGCGCGGCACCTTCGCTGGTCAGGGCGCAGGTATGGTGGCGGCCTGCCATGATCGACTCGAACCTCAGTTCGCCGACCACGGCCTCCGGGACCGGCCTGACGCCAACGCTGGAGCCGTTCCCCATCTTTCCGCTCGAATTCGAGCCCCAGCAGTAGGCCTCCGACGAGAACGTAAGCGCACAGGTGTGGAAGCCGGATGCGGCGAAGCTCACATAGCCGCGCGGCTGTACGGTCAGCGATGCGCGCCCGACCTTGCCCTCGTGCTCGGCCTGGATCTCGACATCCCCAGGTTGGATGCCGGTCACGAGACCGGTCGGATCGACGGCGGCGACCTGAGGATCCGAGCTGCTCCAGTCGAATCGAGCGCCGAAGTTGGGTCCGCCGGCGACGTTCAGGACCACTGCTTCGAGCTGGACAGAGTCCCGCGCCCCGACCGATACGACGGCAGGAGTCACACGGACATCGAGCGGAGCATCAGGGTCGAGGGGCGAATCGCACCCGGTCAGCAAGCCGATGATTCCGAGAATGGCGATACTGGAAAGCGGACTTCTCAAGCTGGACACTCCCTGCGGCGGAGCGGGCTAAGACCTCCGTGACCCGCGCTGGCGTCGCAACTACCTTACTACTAACAGTCTAAGCAGGAAGTCGAGTTCCTCGACAGTGCCGTGCCGCTGACCCCCCATAGGCATCCCCGCAAGGAAAGGAATCGCGCATGCGTCGTTGGATCGCTCCCCCGGCATCGCAAACGGCGCGGTTCTTCGCCCTTCTCATGATCGGCCTGGCCGCACCGGCGTTCGCGTCGGCACAAACGTCCGGAGGCGACACCTCGGATCCAGCACCGGCGTCGGAGCCTCCGGTGTACGCCCTGTCCGCCGCCGACCTCATCGCGTTCGAGACGAGCGAACTGGCCGCCCTCGTCGAGCGCTACTCGGACGACCGAGCCGCGCTCCGCAGGCGCTGGGCGGTGCCCTACTCGGAGTCTCGCCGGGAACGCTTCCGCCGCTTCTACGCGGAGTGGCAGGCGTCGCTGGACGCGCTCTCATACGACGCGCTGGGCACGGAGGCCAGGCTCGACTACCAGATGCTGCGCAACGAGCTCTGGTACCGGGGCGCCGAGCTCGACCGCGAGGAGTTGCTGCGCGCTCAGATGGAGGAGCTCCTGCCGTTCGCGTCCTCCATCGAGGCGCTCGAGGAGCGGCGCAGGGACAGGCAGCCGGTTCAGTCGGAGGAGGCGGCGGAGTTGCTAGCCGGGCTACCCGACCGCATCGACGAGGTCCGCGACCGGCTCCGGGAGCGCGATGAGGGCGATGGGGAAGACGCGCCCTCTCGTGTCGTAGCCCTGCGCGCGGCCGAAACGCTGGGCCGGCTCACCAGCATCCTGAACGGCTGGTACGAGCACTACGCCGGCTACGATCCCGTCTTCACGTGGTGGAACGAGAGCCCGCACGAGGCCGCCAAGGAGGCTCTCGAGGGCTACGAGAAGTCCCTGCGCGAAGAGATCGTCGGTGCCAAGGACGGGGAGGAGCCCATCGTTGGCGACCCGATAGGCGCCGACGCGCTGGCGGCGGACCTGCGCCACGCGATGATCGTCTACACGCCCGCGGAGCTGATCGCGATCGGCGAGCGGGAGCTGGCGTGGGGCGAGGCGCGCATGCTGGAGGCGTCGCGCGAGATGGGGTTCGGCGACGACTGGAAGGCCGCGCTGGAGCACGTCAAGACGCTGCACCGCGAGCCGGGCGAGCAGACGCAGCTCACCCGCGAGCTGGCCGAGGAGGCGGTCGCGTTCCTGAAGGA
>JBDLIA010000082.1 GCA_039715185.1 Gemmatimonadota bacterium | reverse complement strand
CTCGGGCGCATCCGCGTTCGTTTCTCCCGATCGTGCCACGGGCGACGGCTCCGCCGGCCGCGCGGCCGTAGCCGAGTTTTCGGGGGTCGGTGCCGCCAACCGGGTCGCGCGCGCGGCCATGCCGGCGAGCGGAGAGGTCGGCGCCGGCACAGACAGAGCGGCCTCCCTCGGCGCCATGGGCGTCAGCGGCCGGAGCGTCACCGCCGGCTCCTGCGGGGCCGGACCGATCCCTTCACCGAGCGCGACCAGCGGGGCCTCGAGGTCCCGAGGCTCCTCGAGATCGTACCGGTAGATGCGCAGCCGCCCGTTGCTGTAGCCGGAAAAGACCAACCCCTTGTCGTCCGGCAGCCAATGGGGCTCCAGCGCGGCGCCGGCCATGGACGAGAGGCGCGATCCGTCTCCCGCCCGGTCGACCGAGTACAGGTCGAAGATCCCGCCCCGGTCGGAGGAAAAGGCCACCCGGGTGCCGTCGTTGGACCAGCGGGGACCCCGGTCGATCCATGGGCCGTAGGTGAGGTAGCGGATGTCCGCGGACTCCACGTCGTATATGAAAAGGTTCCGCGACCCCTCCCGTCCGTAGGAGGTCCGGTCGGACACGAACACTATTTCGCCACCGTCGGGCGACCAGTCCGGATCCTCGTCCATGTACCGGTCGTCGGTGATCGCCTTTCGTTCGTGCGTCTCGAAGTCGATCACGAACAGATCCGAATAGCCCGACGTGCTGAGCCCCTCGAAGACGACGCTGCGGCCCTCGGGGTCCCACGCGGGAGACTTGATTCCCACCAGATCGGGCCACTGGTAGCGGCCCACGACCTTGCGCCGCTCGAGGTCGTAAAGGACAAGCGCGTCCCGCTCGAGATACCGCGACGCCATCGCCACGACGCCATCGCCGTTGACGTCGATTCTGGAGTCGCGCTCGTGCAGCGATTCGAACTCCGCGCTTCTCTCGCCCTCAAGAACGGTGCGTACGCCCTTCTCTCCGCGCCGCAACTCCGTCATGTAGAGGTTGGTGTAGCCGGTGCGGGGCGAGAAGAACAGCAACTGGGCGACCGAGTCCTCGCGTGGCACCCAGATGGTGGGCATGTAGTTGGCTCCCCCCGTGATGACTGGCTTGGCCGCCACCTCCAGGGGAGCTCGATCCGCGTACAACGGAAAGTGCCTCTGCTCCAGATCGTACTTCCATTCCCGGCTCAGAACCTCCAGGTCCACCGCCAGGATCGACTCCAACGCCGCATCGAACGACGCGTATTTCCAGAACTCCTCGTATACGCGGACGATGTAGTCCTCGCCGAAGCGCTCGGTGATGTACTTGTGGAGCTCGGCGCCCAGCGGATAGGAGGCGAAGGAGAAGCTCGCCGTGAACTGGGGGATGGTCGGCATGCGGCCGTTGAGCACCAGGTCGCGAATGAAGAGGTCGTCCTGCGTGGTCTGTTCCCCCGACCAGAATTCCCCCAGACCCTCCGTGAACCAGTGGATCCGCTGCGGGGATGCCTTGCGGATGCGCGGATGGAGCTTCTGCGTCTCCTCGATCTTGGATAGCTGGAACGCGTGCACCAACTCGTGGCGCAAGGTCTTACGGAACTGGTCGTAGTCTCCCCGGAAAGGCAGCGCCACCCTGCGCTTCAGGTACTCCGTGAAGCCGAGCACACCCTCGGGAATGAACCCTGGGAAAATGTTGGTCTGTTCGAAGTGCTGGTCCGAGGCGTAGACGATCAGAGGCATGCGGCGAAAAGGATGGTGCTGGAACTTGCGCGTGAGAGAGTCGAACGACTCCTCCGCGTACGCCAGCGTCAGCCGCGCGATCTCCTCCTCCTCCGGGTAGTAGTAAACGTCGACGTGTTCGCCGGCGAGCACCTGCCAGTCGAATTCGACGTACTGAATCTTGTTTTTTCCGAAGGGAACCGTCTGAGCGTCGAGCGTGGCGGCGAACCCGAGCGTTGCGGTTGCGACGAGGGCGAGGGCGAGAAACCGTCGGTTCATTCAACTCCGTCCCTGCTGGCCGGCCTGGCGACCGGCGAAACCTTCATCGAGCGCATCCACCCCCTCGGCGAGCCGCGCGAGCGCGTCGCGAAGCTCCCCCGGGAGCGTGCGGGGTTGCCCCTCCGAGTCCAGCGCGACCAGCGTCGTGCTCGCCCGCGCCAGCAATCCAATGGGCGGCTCCGCGGATGACAACTCGTAATCGAAAGTAATCATCCGGGACCGCACCCGCCCCACCCGCGTTTCGACCCTGACCAGGTCGTCGTAGCGAGCGGGAGCCACATAGCGAACCTTCGCGTCCACCACGGCGAGCCGGAGTCCGTCCCGCTCCAGAGCGGAATAGCTGCGGCCCAGCGCACGCAGAAGGTCCGTCCTGCCAACCTCACACCACACGAGGTAGTGCGTGTGGTACACCACACCCATCTGATCCGATTCCGCGTAGCGCACTCGCACGTGGGTCACGTGACCGGCCGCGTCAGGAGCGTGCGAGCCGAGGCTGGCGGCGAATCCTTGGACACCCATGGGTCGTTAGCAGAACGGGAAGACAGCTGGATCCGTGACAGAGCTCCGGTGCCGCGCGGAGCGCACGTCTAGCAGACACCGACGCGCAAACACTGTCAAGCCTCCACCACTCTGCCTGGCGCTGTCCGGGACCCTGCACGCCCCCTACATTCGCCGCCCATGCCGGCCGACTTCATTGCCTCCGACGTGCACCTGGGCGCCGTTCCGCGCGAGACCGAAGCGCGCTTCCTTCGCTTTCTGAAATACGTTGGCCGGGAGGGCAGTTCGCTCCTCTTGAACGGCGATCTGTTCGACTTCTGGTTCGAATACGGCCCGGTCGTGCCCGGCCGCTACTTCAGGGTTCTCACCGCATTGGCGGAGTTGGTGGACGCGGGCGTCGCTGTGACGTTCGTCGGGGGCAATCACGACGCCTGGGGTGGCGATTTCTTGCGCCGGGAAGTCGGACTCGAGGTGCTGCAGGGACCCGTCGTGCTGGACCTCGCGGGTCGCCCCGCTCTCGTCGCCCACGGCGACGGACTGGGCAGCGGCGACTTGGGGTACAGGGCGATGAAGGCCGTGATCCGCAGCCGCCCGGCCATCTGGGCTTTTCGCAGTCTGCCGCCCGGCCTCGGCGTGCGGCTCGCCGAGGCCGTTTCCCGAACCGAGCACCGGCGCCCACCCGACGCTGACGTCACCAGCGCGCGCTCGGACGCGTTGCTCGCGTGGGCCCGGGACCGTCTCACCGAGGACTCGAGCCTGGGGTGGGTGGTGTGCGGACACACGCACGCCCCCCGCGTCGAAGAGGTCCAGCCCGGCCGATGGTACCTGAACGCCGGCGACTGGTTGAGCAACGACAGCTTCATCCGCCTCGTGGACGGCGTGCCGCGGCTGGAGCGCTGGCGCGACGGCTAACCGTCGGCCGCCACCTCGGCACCGAGTAGCACCGCGCGGTCGATCGGCGCACCCACGAAGCGGCTTCCTACTTCCCGAAAGCGCCCCGGCGAATCGCTGACGATGTACTCGTACGCCGGCGGCGTCGAATCGGCGCGCAGCAGGCCGGCGGACGCGAGGACTGCCTCGATCGCCGCCGCGGTCTCGGCGCCGGAGTCCACGAGCTGAACGCCCGGCCCCAGCGCGTCGGCTATGAGCGGCCGCAGGATCGGGTAGTGCGTGCAGCCCAGGATGGCCACGTCCACGTTCAGGTCGCGGACGGGTTGCAGATAGTGAAGGGCGATGAGCCTGGCCGCCTCGTGATCCGCCATCCCCTCCTCCGCCAACGGCACGAACAGCGGACAGGGCTGCGCGAACACCCGGGCGTCGGGCAGCAACTCGCGGATGCGCCGGTCGTAGACCCCCGAAGCGATGGTACCGGTCGTGCCCAGGACCCCTACCCGCGCCGTCCGTGTGGACCGTGCCGCCGCCCGCGCTCCGGGGTCGACGACGCCCACGACCGGGACCGATAGTTCCGCGGCGAGCGCCTCCTCCGCGTGTGCCGTGGCGGTGTTGCACGCCACCACCAGCGTCTTTACCCCGCGCTGGAGCAGGAGCGCCGCCGCCTCGCGCGCGTATCGCCGGATAGTTTCCGGCGACTTGGGGCCGTATGGGACCCGGGCCGTGTCTCCGAAGTAGATCACGGACTCGTTGGGAAGCCGACGCACGAGTTCCCGCACCACCGTGAGCCCGCCGATGCCCGAATCGAACACGCCGATCGGGCGGTCCGCGGTCTCGCTCATCTTCGTCGACCGAGGGGCACGGTTACGCCGAGCCGGAGCCTCGATTCCCCCGCCTCGCGCACGGGCTCCACGTCGATCTGCGCCGGGAAGTCCGCGAGATGGGCGGCCACGAAGGCGTCGATGCCGTTGGCCAGTATCCAGAAGCCGCTCCACACCAGCCAGTCCTCCCGGTGCTGCCGGCGCGCCTCGGACAGGCGCGTGAGCCTGCTAGCCTCGGGGTCCGCCTCCGCCAGCACGTCGAGGGTGTCGGGAACCTCCTCCAAGACGCGCGCGAGGATGGTGTCGCTCAGGGCGAGATCGACGATGGAGTCGCGCGCCGCGTCCACCGCCAGGTCGCGCCGCTCGCGCACGTCGTCGAGCCGGTTGAAGGTCTTCACCACCATGAAGGTGTTGACCCCGTGAACGGCCATGTACACGAAGCCGCGGCCGTGCGAGCCCACGTTGAGCTGGCCCCACCCGGGCAGAAGGAGCGAACGAACCAGCGCCCCAGCCGGGCTCGGGCCGCCCAGACCCGGCGTCAGCGTATCGGGCGCCTGGGTCACGGGCCTGCGCGGGCCCGCGGCGGCGCTGTCCTGTGGCGCGACGCTGTCGGCGGGCACCTGCCCCGCTAGCGGCGCCGCGGCGAGAAGCGCGAAGGCCCACGTCCCGACGGTAGCGCGGCGGCGCACCCCGCTCACCCCTGCTCCCGAGGCGGGGCGAAAACGCGCAGGGCGCCGGGTAGCACCCGGACGCTCAGCTCGCGGGCCCCGGCCGGCTCCCGCAGCTCGCCGTCCAGTTGAAAGAACAGATCCTCATCTCCCGCCGCCGTGATCCTCACAGTTTTCGCTCGGTGCAGCGAAACGCGTTCCATTTCCGTGTGCGTGCCGCGCATGATCCGCGGCATGATGCGAGCGATGCCCAACAGGCCTACCTCCTCCACCACGCAAACGTCCAGCAATCCGTCGTCGGGCCTGGCCCGGGGGCACACGTGGAAGCCGCCGCCGATGCAGCGCCCGTTCGCGACCGCGATGATCATCACGCGGCGCTCGAGCGCGTCGCCATCGAGTTCGATGGTGAGCGGCACCGCTCGATACTTGCCGAGCGCGCGGACCAGCGCCACGACATAGGACGCGACTCCCGGCATGCGCGGCAGCTTCTCCAGTTGGCGTACGACTTCCACGTCGATGCCCGTGCCGACCGCGTTGACGAACGTCTCTTCCCCGCCGGCCCAGCGCGCCGAGCCGATGTCGAACGGCCGCGCCTCACCCGCCGCGATGGCGTCCAGGGCCGCGCGGATGTCCCGGTCGATCCCCAGCGCCTTCACGAAGTCGTTCCCCGTGCCGGCCGGCACCACGCCCAGGGCCGGGCGGCCGTCGGCCGATGTCCCCGCGCGCATCAGGCCCTCGGCCACCTCGTGCACGGTTCCGTCGCCCCCCAGCGCGATGACGGCCGCGAAGCCTTCCCGCGCGGCGGCCAGCGCCATGTCCGTGGCCACGCCCGGGCCCGTGGTTTCGCGCAGCACGACTTCAACGCCCCGGCAGCGAAGCGCTTCGGCCGCGTCCTCGGCCACACGACCCGCCCGGCCACCGGCCGCCTGCGGGTTCACGATCAACTGGAACCGCTCGGCCTCTCCAGAGATCACGGCGCGCGCTCCAGCAGCCGCGCCACCTGGGCGTGCGCAACGTCGCCGGGAAAACCCCTGCGCTGTAGCCAGGCCCGGGCCCGGCGATACAACCGCTCGGCCGCCTCCCGGTCTCCTGCCCTGGCGCTCTCCAGCTCTGCGGCGGGCTGCCGGGCCAGCCAGCGCTCGGTCGCCCGTTCTGCCAAACCCGCCTCCCCGATCCCCTCATCCCGTAGTACGCGGCCCACCGCCGCCTCGGCGATCGCTTCGTCCACCAGCCGCCGGCGCAGCTCGAGCACGAGCGCGCGTCTGCCCCTGGGGCGATGCGCGATGCGGGCTCGCACGTAGCTCTCGGCGTAGGCGGCGTCGTTCAGGAGACCGGCAGCTTCGAGGTCATCGGCTATCGAAACCGCGCACACCGGGTCGTGTCCTCGGCGTTCCAGTCCCCGCATCAACTCGCCACGCGAGCGGGCTCGATGGTCGAGCAGGCGCAGGGCCGCCTCCCGGGCGCGCACATTGGCGTCGTGCCCGAGCCAGCGGTCCACTTCGGCCGTGGCGTAGTCCTGGCCGGCCCGAGGAGCCGCCTCGCGCATGGTGGCCGCTACCAGGGCGATCACCGAGTCATCATCGAAGCGAAGACGCGCCCGCGTCCGTCGCTTGTTCCACTCCACTTCCGCGAGTCGCACTTCCCTCCCCTCGTGACGCGGCCGCCCGGCCCGTGGCGGGGGCGTGTGGGAATCGAACCCACCCGGCGGGGGTTCAGCCCGCCACACGCGTTTTGAAGACGCGGAGGGCCACCAGACCCCATCCGCCCCCGTGACCCCAAGGTGCCCCCAGCGGCCCATTCTGCGGTCCCGGACGTGCGCCGGCCAGCCCCAGGGCGCCGCGATCTCCCCACTGCTCCGCGCCTGCTAGCGGCTGGAGAGCAGGGGGCGAGCTTCGCCGGGCCGCGAGGCCACCAGCGACCAGTCGACCGCGGGCCGACCAAGCGCCGCCAGGGCCTCGTTCGCCCTCGAGAAACAGGCGCTGCCCAGGAAACCCCGGTGCGCCGACAGGGGCGACGGGTGGCTCGTTTCGAGGAGCACGTGGCGCGTCCCCGCCAGCGGGCCCGCCCGGGCGCGTGCGCGCTTGCCCCATAGCAGGAACACGGCGGGCTGATCCGCCTCCGCGACGGCCCGGATGACCGCGTCCGTGAACAGCTCCCAGCCCCAGCCCGCGTGTCCGCCGGCCCGGCCCTCCGGCACGGTCAGCACGGCGTTGAGCAGCAATACGCCGCGCGCGGCCCAGGGCGTCAAATCGCCTTGCTCCGGCGGACCCACGCCCAGGTCCCTGCGCAACTCCGCGTAGATGTTCTTCAGGGACGGCGGCGGCGCCACCCCAGGATTGACCGAGAATGCCAGCCCGTTCGCCTGTCCCGGGCGGTGGTAGGGATCCTGGCCGAGGATCACCACGCGGACGGAGGCGCTCGGGGTCAGCTTCAATGCTCGAAATATGTCCACTGAGGCAGGAAAGAACCGTTCCTGGGCGCGCGCGAGTCGCCGCTCCAGGGACCGGAAGTACGGCTCGCCGGTCTCGCGGAACAGGCGCGGCCAGCCGGCCGGGATAGGCGGCAGACGCCCGGCCGCGCCCTTCAAGCTTCAGGCCGTGTAGAAAGGATTGTCGCCGCTGGTGTGATCGGTGACGTCGTGAACCCCCAGGATCTCAGGCACGGCCTCCCGGATCATGCGCTCCACCCCGCGCCGGAGCGTCATCTGGGACAGCGTGCAGCCCTGACACCCGCCCGACATTTCTATGAGCGCGACGTCATCCCGAACCTCGTGCAGCGTGATCTTGCCGCCGTGAGCGGCGACGCCGGGGTTGACCCGCTCGTCGATCACGCGTTGTACGCGCTCGGCGAGGGTGCCGGCTCCGGCGACGCCCGCCGCAGCGGTTCGGCGGACCTGGAATCCGGACGCCTCCTGCCCGTCGACGAAGTCCACGGTCAGCGCCGCGCCGCTATCCTCGCCGAGCAGGACGGAGATGCCCTCGGCGTCCACCAGGCGATCCGATTCGGTACGAGAGGCGAGGTCCACTATGGCCAGGTCGTAGTCGGGGGCCAGTGGGCTGCCGCCGGCGTGCGAGAGCCTCAGGCACGCGTCGTCGTCGAGCTGATCGATGAGCAGGGTGAGCCGCGCGCGCGCTCTGTCAGTAAGCGTGATCATTATCAGCCCCTCCGGGCCACGGCTTCGATCTCTACGAGCGCGCCCTTGGGAAGAGCGGCCGCCTCTAGCGCAGAGCGAGCCGGCCGGTGGACACCGAAATGCCGCGCGTACACCTCGTTCATGGCTGCGAAATCCCCCATGTCGGCCAGGAACACCGTCGTCTTCACGACGCGATCCATGGACGACCCGCCCGCGGCGAGTACCCCGGCCAGGTTCCGCAACGCCCGTTCCGTCTGCTCGGAGATGTCCGCGCCCACCATCTCCATGGTGCCGGGATCGAGGGGAATCTGTCCGGCGGTATATAGGAAATCCCCCGCGATGATGCCCTGACTGTACGGGCCGATCGCGGCGGGAGCATCGTTCGTCTCAACACGTCCAAGTCCGCTCATATGTTGTCCTCGGGGAATTCCTCGCCGGGCGCGGTGGACGCCGCTCGGGCTCCTCTGTCGGCGGCGCGCGCGATCTCCCGCGCGCTGACCGTGGCTACCCCCGACTTCCCCACCTGGACGCCGGCGGCCTGGTTCGCCAAGGTCGCCGCCTCGCGTACCCCGAAGCCGGCCCCGAGGGCCGTGGCCAGGACCGCGGTCACCGTGTCGCCCGCGCCGGATACGTCGAACACGGAGCGAGCCACCGTGGGGATCTCCTGCACGTCGCCGCCTGCCTCGACGAAGACCATGCCGTCCTCGCCCAGCGTGATGACCAGCGCGTCGCACTCCAGGCGCCGTAGGACGCCCGCGAGCCAGCCCGCGTCGGACGCCCGCACCGGCTCCCGAAGCGCCGCCTCCAGCTCGGATCGATTGGGTTTGAACACGGTGGCTCCGGCGTAGGCGAAGAAGCCGCGCGCCTTCGGATCCACCACCACCGGTATCGACCGCGCGCGGGCGAACGATAGCGCGGCCGCGACGACGGCTCCGGTCATGACGCCCTTGTCGTAGTCCTCGATCGCGACCGCGTGGACCGGGCCGGCGGTGCGCTCGAGCGCGTCGATCACCGCGCCGGCCGCCGCGGGCGTCAACTCGTCGTGGGTTTCGCGGTCGTAGCGCGCCACTTGCTGGCCCCGGACAAGGACCCTCGTCTTGACGCTCGTGGGGCGGTCCGAAGAGCGCTCCACGCCGCCCGCCTCGACTCCGGCGCGCGCCAACTCCTCCAGGAGGGCGTCCCCCTCGGCGTCTCGGCCCACGCACGCTACCAACGCGCACGCGGCGCCCAGCGCCTTGACGTTGGCCGCCACGTTGGCCGCGCCTCCGAGCGCCCTACGCTCTCCCTCGACGCGCACGACCGGGACCGGCGCCTCGGGGGAGATGCGCGACGCGCTGCCGTCCAGATAGACATCCAGCATCGCGTCGCCCACCACGAGTACCCGCACCTCGGGGGCGCGGCGTTCGAAGTCTCTTACCAGATCGCTCGGGGGGTGCGGCATCTAGGGGCTCGCCGGTATACTTGCGGCCGCCCTTCGGCGCCGCGCGGATGTACGCGGCGCCAAGCTACTTTCGACCGCGCGCCGTGGCAAAACATACCGAACCCACCGATCCCCGCACGCCCGACGGCATGATCGCGGACGCCGTAGACGGGATCTTGTTCGGCATAGCTCGTGGCGTACAGCGATACGCCATTCTCGGGGCAAGAGCTCTGCGTTTCATGTTCGCGCGCCCGTTCTACGCGCGAGACGTCATCATCCAGATGGACAAGATCGGCTTCGGGTCGCTGCCCATCGTCACCCTCACCGGGCTCTTCACGGGCATGGTGCTGGCCCTGCAGAGCTCCGTCGAGCTGGCCCGCTTCGGCGCGGACGTGTTCCTGGGCAACCTCGTCGGGGCCTCCATGATCCGCGAGCTGGGACCCGTCCTCGCCTCGCTCATGGTGGCGAGCCGCGCGGGCTCCGGCATCGCGGCGGAAATCGGGTCCATGCGGGTGACCGAGCAGATCGACGCGTTGCGCTCATTCGGCACCGATCCGATCAAGAAGCTCGTGACCCCCAGGCTGCTGGCGGCGCTGGTGGTCATGCCGCTGCTGGCGATCGTGTGCGACGCGGTCGGCATCTTCGGCGGCATGCTCGTGGCCGTGTTCTCCATCGGAGTGCCGCCGGACGCCTACCTGCGAGGCGTCTGGTCCACGCTGGCGGAGTCCGGCTTCGTGATGTTCATCGTGCCGCGCGACTTCGTGGGCGGGCTCCTCAAGCCGCTCGTGTTCGGCGGGATCATCGCGCTCACCGGCTGCTTCTACGGCCTGTACACGACCGGCGGCACCGAGGGCGTTGGGCGCGCCACGACCAGGGCCGTCGTAACCGCATCCGTGCTGATCCTGGCGGTCGATTACCTCCTTACGCAGACCCTGCTCGCGGTCCTGCCGCCGCTCGGCTGATGGCCACACGAGCCGACCACGTTCAGGCGATCCGCGACGAGCTCGAGCGCGATCCCGAGTCCGGCGACGGCGACGCGGAGGAGGTGATCCGCCTCGATGACGTGCACCTCACCTTCGACCGACCGGTGCTGGACGGCATCAGCCTGAACGCGCGCCGAGGAGAGACCCTTCTGGTGCTGGGGGAGTCGGGCACCGGCAAGTCCACGATCCTGAAGCTCATCCTCCGTCAGTTGCTCCCTGACCGAGGTCGTATCTCCGTATTTGGCAAAGAGATTACCGATCTGAGCTTTGAAGAAGCCTTAGATCTTCGGAGACGCATCGGCATGGTCTTCCAGCACGCGGCTCTGTTCGACTCGATGTCGGTCTACGAGAACGTCGCCTATCCTCTCAGGGAGAACACCGATCTGGACGAGGAGCGGATCGTCGAGACCGTGCGCCAGCGGCTCGATTTCGTGGACCTGGACCCCGATCAGGTCATGGCCCAGTTGCCCAGCGCGCTGTCCGGTGGCATGCAGAGGCGGGTCGGCATCGCCCGGGCCATCGCGACCGACCCCGAGCTGGTCCTGTACGACGAACCCGTGTCCGGGCTCGACCCGCTCACCGTGGGGACGATCAACAAGCTGATTCGAAAGCTGCAGCGCGAGTTGGGAGTCACCTCGATCCTGGTCAGCCACGACATCCGGGCGGGATTCAGGGTGGCGTCGCGGGTGAACCTGCTGCGCGACGGTCGCATCGCCTTCCGGGGCTCGCCCGAAGAGATGGTCGCCGCGGACGATCCCTACATCAACGCGTTCCTGAGCTGAGCACGCCATGACCTCACGTTACGTAGGGCGGGAAGGTTACAGAGCACGCCAGTTCAGGGTGCTGCTGCTGGTGGCGCTAGCGCTTGCCATCTTCGGCTGGGCGGTCTACAGGGTGGGCACACTGTTCGACGTATTCACGCCCCGCTACGAGCTGGCCACGCAGGTGCCGACCGCGGCGGGCCTGCGCGAGGGCGCTCCGGTCACGGTCGCCGGACAACAGGCGGGCCAGGTCACCGGTATCCACTTCATCGCTCTGGAGGAAGTTCAGGACACCAACCACATCCGCATCGTCATGGAGCTATCGCGCGACGTGGCGGACCAGGTGCGCGTCGACTCACGGGCGCAAATCAGGGCCGCCGGCCTGCTCGGGGACAAGTTCGTCGACATCACGCCGGGCACGCCGACCGCAGCCGTGGTGGAGGACGGTGGCGAGATCGCGGCCGCGTCGTCGGTGGACCTGGACCTGGTGCTGGACCGGGCGGTGGCCATGCTGGACAGCACCCAGGTCTTCGTCAACGAGCTGGGTGATGTGGCGGGTAGCCTGGCGCGCGGCGAGGGAACCCTGGGGCAGCTGCTCGTCGACGACGCGCTGTACGATCGCTTCGCCGCCGCGTCGGGCCAGCTCACTTCCCTCCTCCTCACGCTCACGAGAGAGGACGGGACGCTCGGCCGCCTCATCCACGACCCGGTGATCTACGAACGCCTGTCGGCCACCCTGGGGCGGCTCGACAGCTTGAGCGCCAGGGCGGAAGCGGGCGAGGGGTCGCTCGGACGACTGCTCGCCAGCGACTCTCTCTACCTGGGCCTGCTGGAGAGCGCCCGCGCGGCGGACTCCGCGTTGGGGTCGCTGACCGCCGTGTTGAGCCGCATACAGTCCGGGGAAGGCACGCTCGGACGCATGGCCGAGGATCCCAGGTTGTACGACGAGCTGCTGAAAACCATCACCGACCTGCAGACGGTCATCGCCGCGATTCGCGCCGACCCGAGCAGCATAAGCCCCGACGTCACGGTCGACCTCTTCTGAGGAATCCGTCTCGGGGCACTCGAAAGAAAGCGACCCCCCGGGCCGAATCGGCTCGAGGGGCCATGCTCCGGTAGTGGACCGCGGGGGAGTCGAACCCCCGTCCGCGAAGCGTTCCGAAGACGCGTCTACGTGCGTAGACCGCTGTTTGGTTTCTCGCCCTTCCCGCGGACAGCGGACAACCTCGGGTCGAGCCAGCCACTAAGTCTCGCCGCTGGCGGCGTGGCGACGCCTACGGCTCAGCCCGATTTATCGTTGCCCCGTCGGCTACCTCGGGCCGGGTCGACCGCGGGACAGGCTGGTAAGCTTACTTACGCAGCCAGCGCCAGGTTATCGTTGGCACTTGTGAAGTGTTCCCGTGTTTTTAGCGAGGACCGGGCCCTCGGCACGCAGCGCCTCCCTCACACAACACGTCGAAGCCATGTGCGGCCCGTGTGTCGGTGCCCGGCGACCGTCGCCGGGACTCGATCCGCCTACCCCGCGCCGGGTTCCGGGATCCGCGCCGTTGCGGCGACGGCCACTCGATCGCGCCCTCCGCGCTCCGCCGCACGCAGGGCCTCCTGCGCGGCTTCCTCGAGGAGCTCCGCCCCCTCTACGCACTCGGGGCAGGCTGACACGCCGACCGAGACCCGCAGCGCGATGGCGACGGCGTCGTGACGCAGGTCCACCGCGGCAACCGCCGTGCGAATCCGCTCGGCCACCTCCGCGGCTTCGCGCGCCCCTGTCTCCGGCAGCAGCACGCCGAACTCCGCGCCGCCCAGGCGGGCCACGGTGTCGGCCCCGCGCACGGCGCCCACGGTCGCCTCGGCGACGCGGCGCAGCGCCTGGCTCCCCACTTCGTGGCCGAAGCGGTCGCTCACCGTCTTGAAGTGGTCCAGGCCCGCCAGGATCAAGGACAACGGCCTGCGATAGCGGTCGTAGCGCGCCACTTCCACGCTCAAGCGGTTCTCGAACGCCCTTCGATTGAGGATGCCGGTGAGCTCGTCGAACTCGGCCTCGGCCTGTAGCGCGCCGTAGCGTTCGGCCTGCCGCAACTGCGCCGCCGCTATGCCCGACACCCCTTCGAGCCAGCGCAGCCCTTCCTCTCGCAGGCCCCCGGCTTCGCGCGCCCACACCGCCAGCACGGCCACCGGGCCGCTGCCCGGCTCGGCGAGCGGGAACACCACCAGGTCCCTCCAGGGCGCCGCCCACCGCTCCCCCGGGCCGGCCACCGGCGGGCCGTCCCCGCGACCACCCCGGGCGCGCCTCAGCGGCGCTCCGGAGCGCGCGGCGATTGCCATCTGCGACTCCGGCGCGAGGATCGCGTCCCCCGGCTCTGGGCCACCCAGGCCGCCCGCCTGCCCCAGCACGGTGCCTCCATCTCCGCCCCAGGTGGCCAGCGCGGCTCCGTCTCCCACCAGCGACACGGCGGCGTCGCACAATTCCGCCGCGATGTCCGTCGGGTCGACCCTCGTGGCCAGGCGCCGGGTCGCGTCCAGCACGGCGGACGCGTGCCGAACCCTGAGCCCGGCCTCGTCCTCGGCGGCCTCCAGCCTGAGCGCGGCCGCCACCCGCGCGCCGGCGTTCTCCAGCGCCGCCAGGTCGGGCAGCGCGTCGGCGTCGGCGAACTCCAGCGTCAGGGCCGAGGTGAGACCATCCAGCTCGCCCGCGAAAGCGATCCCGGCTGCCTCCGCGTCGGGCGCCCAGCGGGGCGGCCGATCGGCGCGCAGCGCGGCGCGTTCGCGGACCGCCCAGAGCAGCGGATCGCCCTCTACGTTGGCGACCGGGGGTAGGCCTCCGCCGTGCGCCGCGCGGGCCGTAGCCAGCCTCTCGTCCAGGGCCACCGACCACACCACCGCGCGTCCCGCTCGCAGCTCCGCCCGCAGCGTTCGCAGCGTGCGCTCAAGGTCCGCCGTGGCGGCCTGAGGCCGGGGTTCCGCGACGTGCTCGGACGCCGGCGCTCCGCCGGCCTGGGTGGAAGGTTCCAGGGAAGGGGCCGATCCCACGCCGGCGGCCACCGGCGCCTCGGGGGCCTCGCGGCGCGGCGCTTCCATCGGCGCCGGCGGCGGGGCCGCGCGGAGCCCCACGAGCGACCCGGCGGCGACCGCCGCCGCCACGCCCGCCACGAGAGCGGCGGACTGCGCGGCGCCGGCCTGCCCGAAGGCCCAGGCCACCGCGATACCCCCTAGCACCACCGCCGCGGTGGCCCCGATCACGCGTTGCCGGCGCGCCTCCGCCCCGAGCGCGAGCCCCCACGCGCCCAGCAGCACGAGCGCCCCGCTGGCCGCCGCGCCGCCGGCCCAGGTGGCGACCTGGAGGCCGAGAAAGGCCGCGCCGAAGGAAAGCC
>JBDLIA010000081.1 GCA_039715185.1 Gemmatimonadota bacterium | reverse complement strand
GCTGCTTCTGGCGCTCGACCCGTCCGTGGAGACGGCCCTCGGCAACTCGATCTGGACGAGCGACAGGCTGCCGCCTCTCCTCCCCGAGTTCACGGCCGCGGCGCGCGCCTTCTTCGACGCCGAGGCCCGCGCGCTCGACTTCTCGGACCCTCGCGCCGTGGATGACATCAACACCTGGGTAGCCGACGTCACCGGAGGGCGCATCGATCGGCTCTTGGAAGCCATACCGCCCGACGCGATCATGTACTTGATCAACGCCGTGTACTTCAACGCCGACTGGCGCGCGAGGTTCGACCCTTCGGAGACCCGTTCGGCGGATTTCTTCCGGGAGGATGGAAGCACGACGTCGGTGCAGATGATGAGCGGCCCGGTCGGGCACCGAACCCTGTCCTCCGCCACGGCGACGGGCGTCGAGCTGCCCTACGGCGGCGGCGCGTTCACGGCGGTCGCGCTGCTCCCTCCCGCGGGGCAGGGGATCGACGAGTTCGTGGCCACGATCGACGCGCTCACGTGGAAGGCGTGGATGGAGGCGTTCGACGCCGCCTCGGCGCGGGAAGACCTGGAGCGCGCAGGCCTGACGGTCCTGCTACCCAGGCTCGAGCTGCGCTGGAAGGGAGGGCTCGGACCACCGCTGCGGGCTCTCGGCATGGTCGACGCTTTCGATGAGCGCGAGGCGGACCTGTCCAGGCTCTTCGGGGAGCGCGGGCCGTTCATCAGCAGGGTTCTGCAGAACAGCTTCGTCCGCGTGGACGAGGCGGGCACCGAGGCGGCAGCCGGGACCGGCGTCGAGGTCGGCGATACATCCGCTCCCCAGGTGTTCGCTTTCGACCGGCCGTTCCTGTTCGCGATCCGCGAGCGGCTTTCCGGGACGATCCTGTTCCTCGGCGTAATCGGGGACCCGAGCGCGAGCTGATTCGGCGGTCCGGCGGCGTGGAGACCTTGGCGAGCGGACGGGATTGCCCGTGTCGCGTTAGGGCGCGATCCTGGGGGCGCCGCCGATAATCGCCCCCGAATCTCGACGAACCGCACATGGAATGGCTCGCTTCCCCCGAGGGCTGGATCGCCCTCCTGACGCTGACCGCCCTCGAGATCGTCCTCGGGGTCGACAACATCGTGTTCATCTCGATCCTGGCCGGAAAGCTGCCGTCCGAGCAGCAACCGCGTGCGCGCATGGTGGGGCTCGCGCTGGCCATGCTCATGCGCATCGCGCTGCTGTTCTCTCTGGCCTGGGTGATCCGGCTGACGGCGCCTCTGTTCGGGGTGTTCGCGCAGGAGATCTCGGGCCGTGACCTGATCCTGATCGTGGGCGGGCTTTTCCTGCTGACCAAGGCCACGCGCGAGATCCATCTCAAGCTGGAGGGCGAGGAGGGCCACTTGGCGGGCAAAGTCCTGCCCTCGTTCACCGGCGTGCTGATCCAGATCATGCTGCTGGACATCGTGTTCTCGCTGGATTCGGTGATCACCGCCGTGGGCATGGTCGACGAGCTGAGCATCATGGTCGCCGCGGTGGTCATCGCGGTCGGGTTCATGATGGTGTTCGCCGGGCCCATCAGCGGTTTCGTCGAGCGACACCCCACGGTGAAGATCCTGGCGCTCAGCTTCCTGCTCCTGATCGGCGTGACTCTCATCGCCGAAGGATTCGACCAGCACATCAGCAAGGGCTACATCTACTTCGCGATGGCGTTCTCGGTGATGGTGGAGATGCTCAACCTGCGCCTGCGCAAGACCGCCCCGGAGCCCGTGCGCTTGCGCGAAGCGTACGTGGAGGAACAGCAGGCGTCTTGAAGCGCGCCCTGCGCCGACTCTACTACCGCGGCGCCGCGGTCCACTGTCCGGCGTGCGGGGGCTCGTTCCGCCGGTTTCGTCCGGCCGGAACACCACCGCGCCCGAACGCGAAGTGCCCGGCGTGCGGCGCGCGCGAAAGGGACCGGTTCGCCGCGCTGTTCCTGCGCGCTCGGAGCGACCTACGGCACGCGCAACCGCTACGCCTGCTCCACGTCGCGCCGGAGGCGAGCGTGGCCGGCATTCTGCGCTCCTGGTCCGAGGGCGATTACCTGTCCGCCGACATCCGTCCGGGCAAGGCCATGGCAACGATGGACATCGCCCGCATCGACCGCCCGGATGACTCTTTCGATGGCATCTGGTGCAGCCACGTGCTCGAGCATGTGCCGGACGACGGCGCGGCCATGGCCGAGTTCTTCCGCGTCCTCGCGCCCGGGGGCTGGGCCGTGATCGGTGTGCCCATCGCCGCCCCCGAGACGTTCGAAGACCCCTCGGTCACGTCGCCGTCGGAGCGCCTGCGCCTGTTCGGCCAAGAGGACCACGTGCGCCGCTACGGGCCGGACGTCATCGGGCGACTGAGGGGCGCGGGGTTTGCGGTCGAGGTGGTCCGCCCGAGTGAAGTGGAGACGGGTTCCGCGGAACGGCGACGGTGCCGCCTGCCGGGGGATGACCAGCCACTGTTCGTGTGCCGGAAGGACGGACATGGACGATAAGCGCCTCGTGCTGCGCCACTTTCTGGCGGCGCTGGCCTACCGCACGCAGAAGGCTCTGCGCGGCGCGCCCGACTCGTACGCGGACTTCGAGGCGGGCAACCAGGTCCGGTCACCCCGCGAAATCCTGCGCCACATGTCCAGCGTATTGGGCTACGCACGCACGTTCTTCGAGGGCGGGGCGTATCGGCCGAAGCCTCTGCCGACGATGGCGGAGGAGGTCGAGCGGTTCCACTGCACGATCGGGGATCTCGCGCGACACCTGGAGCGGGGAACTCCCTTTCGCGAGACCACGCCCGAGCGCATGCTTCAAGGGCCCTTCGCGGACGCGATGACGCACGCGGGCCAGCTCGCGATGCTGCGCCGCCTGGCCGATTCACCCATCCCCCCGGAGAACTTCATCATGGCCGACATCGATCCCGCCAACCTCGGTCCCGATCAAGCCGGACCGGCCAGCCCGGACGCCGACTGGCCCGAGGCGCCGTGAAGGCCACGGCCGGTTTCCTCGCGGCGGCGCTGATGGCGACGCCTTTCTGCGCCAGCCCCGCGGCCGCTCAGGCGGACGCCATGGACGTGGTCTCCGGCGGGTTCCTGTCGCCGGCCCCACGCGCGCGAGTGGACATATTCGAGGCTTGCGCTACCCGGCTCGAAATCCCGGACTTGAACGAGGAGGGCTGCACCGTAGTGGAGGCGCTCGACCTCGGGACGCCCGTGGAGGCCTGGCTGCTGCGCTACCAGCGGCCGTCGATGTACGAGAGCGGAGACGTGTCCTTCGCCATCGACGTGGAGGAGTTCGTGTTGGCGGAGGCGGCGGGCTCGGGCTACCGCATCGTCTGGCGGCTCCCCGTGCAGGAGTACATGCTGGGCCGCGCGGTGGACATCGGCCATTTCGGCGACGCCTCGGTGATCGGCTTCTACGTGTGCGCCCGCGGGACCGGGGGCTGCGCGCAGCAGTTCCTCGCGCGCGACGGAGGCGGCTGGAGTGTGGTCGCGCAGCCCTACCTGAGCGGCCTCGCTGGGTTGGCGCCGGCGGACTGGACGCTGCACAAGGGCCGCACCATCGACCTGCGCTCGCTCACCGGCGTCCAGCCGCTCGCGGGCCCAGAAGACCCCAACTGCTGCCCTTCCGGAATGATCCGGTTCTCGGTGGCCTTTCAGGGAGGCGCGCTCGTGCTCGGCGACGCCACCGTTGAAGTTCCGGAGCCCGAAGAGGAGCCGGAGGATAGCCTGCCGGACGGGGCCTGACGCCACGCTCCTGAGCTAACGCTCCGCCCAGAATCGACGGTGTTGACATGATATCATAACCATGATTATGATTATGATCATGTTCAGTCCACCGACTCAGAAGCGCAGCCGGCGTACGTACGAGGCGCTGCTCGAGGCCGCCCGCGAAACGCTCGCCGAAACGTCGTTCGACGACGCCACGCTGGCAGAGATCTCGCGACGGGCCGGCGTTACCGTCGGGGCGTTCTACGGGCGTTTTGGAGGCAAGGACGCGCTGCTGCGCCACCTGGAAGAGCAGACATACGAGGCCGCCGAGCGGCTGGTGCAGGCTACCGCCCTGGCCACCCGGTCCGCGGGCCTGCGGGAGGCCGCGGCCGGCTACATCGACATGCTGGTCGAGATGTACACGCGGCAGCGGGGGGTCGTCCGGGCGCTCGTGGAGGTATCGCGCGACGACCCGGAGGTGCGCGCGCGGCGCAAAGCCTTCAACGCCCGCCTCCTCGGTCGCGTCGTGTCCGATCTCCTGCGTCGGCGCGAGGACATCGCGCACCCGCGCCCCGAGGAAGCGCTGCGGCTGGGGCTGCTGTTCGTTTCCGCCACGCTGCGGGAGCTACTCCTGTTCGGCGAGTACTGGCCCAAGGGCGCAGAGCCGGATGCCCCGGCGGCCGAGCTCACCGAGGCGTTCCTGGCGTACCTGCGAGTCCCCGATCCCGTCAACGCAGAGGTCGACCGATGACCACGCACACCATGGCCAGCGCCGCTCGGCGAGCGCGGCTCGCAGTTCCCGCCCTGGCCGTGCTGGCTTGCGCGTCCAACGGCGAGCACCCGGGGACCACCGCGGGGCGTCAGGCGATCGCCGCGCCGCCGGCCGCGCCCACACCGCTGGAGCTCGGGTCCTGTACGGCACCGGGCTGGGACGGCGAGGCGCGCTGCGGCTCGTACGCCGTGCCCCTGGATCACGCCGACCCGGATGGCCGCTCGATCGAAGTCAGCGTCGTCGTGCTCCCCGCCACCGGAGACGAGCCGGCCGCGGACCCGATCTTCTTCATCCAGGGCGGCCCGGGCGGAAGCACCGCGTCGCTGATCCCTCTGGCCGGTCCCATGGGCGCCATCCACGCCGCCCGCGACCTGGTCTTCCTGGACCAGCGCGGCACCGGAGGGTCGCACGCCCTGAAGTGCGACGTGTCGACGCCCGACGACGTCCTCGAGGTGGTCTACGGCCTCTCCCTCGAGGACCGGGTGGGCTCGTGCATCGCGGGGTTGGCCGGGCTCGACCCTGCGCTGTTCACCACCGCGGCGGCTGTGGAAGACCTGGAGATCGTGCGCCACGCGCTGGGCTACGAGCGCGTGAACCTGTGGGCCGGCTCATACGGAACGCGGGTCGCGCTCGCTTTCGCCCGGCGCCACCCTGGCTCGGTGCGGACCATGTACCTGCGCGGCGTCGCGGGCACCGACTACCGCCTGCCCCTGCTGTTCGCGCGCGGGGCTCAGGACGCGCTCGACACGCTCGCCGCGGACTGCGCCCAAAGCGAGGCCTGCACCGCCCTGGGTGACTTGCGCGAGACCCTTGACCGGGTAGCGCTGCGGGTCCGTAAGGACCCCGCGCTGGCGCCGGTGCCTGGCGCCGCTGGCGCGGCCACCGGAGAATCGGTCACCATCACCGAAGACGTTCTCCTGGGCGGCATCCGCTTCCTCCTCTACGACCCCAGTTGGTCGGCGCTGATCCCGGGAATCCTCGCGGCCGCCGACGGCGGAGACTTCGGGCCGTTCCTGCAGATCGCGCTGCCGCTGGGGCTCGGCCTCAGGTCGCAGTTCAGCTTCGGAATGACGCTGGCGGTAGTGTGCGCGGAGGACCTCCCGAGGATCCGGGAGACGCAGGTCGGCCCCAGCAGCGCCGGCACGTTCCTGGGGGACCGTGTGATCCGGGGACTGCAGCGCACGTGCGCTGCCTGGCCGGCGTCAGCCGCGCCGGAGGGCTTTCACCGGCCGGTCGCTTCGGACATCCCGACGCTCGCGATCACGGGCGCGCTGGACCCGGTGACCCCCGAGGCGTCCGCCACCGAAGCGCTGGCCGGCCTCTCGAACGTGCTGCACCTCGTGTTTGCGAACCTCGGCCATTCCCCGCCCTTCACGCCGTGCGTGCTCGGCCTGTATGGGCGCTTCCTGGAAGCCGGGTCGATCGACGGACTCGACGACTGCGGAGAGGGACCGCCACGGCCTCCCTTCCCCGGCGCAGGACCATGACGGCGTCGCCGAACTCGTGGGACCGGTAGCCGCCGGCCTCGAGCTCCGTCGAGGCGCGCGCGAGCACGCCCGCCGGCGCGAAGGCGCGTAACACGTCGTAATGGCTGTCACCCAGGCCGTGGACGCCCGAAACGATACCGTCGACCGCCCACAGCAGGGTGTGGGGGCCGATGCGCTGGTCGGCCAGTCCTGCGCCCGGGCGCAGGCCGCCAGGGCCCGACGCCGCGTGCTCCAGCGCCCGCGTGACCGTGGTGCCGAGCGCGATCACCCTGCCGTCCCCCTCCCACGCTCGTCGGATCGCGGCGACCGTGGTCGCCGGGATTCGGTAGGGCTCGTCCAGCGGCAGTCGCGCGTCCAGGGCCGGATCTCCCGTGGACGACAGGCCCGCCGCATGCGTGAGCGTGGCGAACGCCACGCCGCGCCGCCGCAGATCGGCCAGCAGCCGCCAATCCAGCAGGAAGCCCGCGGAAGGGGCCTCGAACGCAGCCGGAAACGCGGCTACGCCCGTCCAGACGTCCCATAGCGCCAGCTCGGGTTCGAGGTGCGCGTACTGGATCGGAGCACCGTGGGCGGCGAGGCCCGCCCATATACCCTGGGGGCTGCCCGCGAAGCGCACCTCCACCAGGCGCGGATGATTCAACAGCGCGGTGACCGTGGCGATCAGCGGCCCGAGCGCCAGGACGTCGCCGGTCCGGAGCTCGGGCGGCGCGGGGCGTTCCTCCGTGCGCGTCCGGTGGTCTCCCTCGCCGAACACCACCGCCGTGAACGCGCGCACGTCCTCGGCCCGCAGCGACCGGCGCCCCGCCAAGCGGACTTCCACCTCGGCCCCAGTGCGTTCGTGACGGCCGCGCAGGCTCGCGGGAATCGTGGCGGCGTCGTTCGCCACGAGCAGGTCACCCGGCCCCAGCAGGTCCCTCAGCGCCGAGCGGGCGGCGTGGTGGATGCCGCCGTCGGGCGCGACCACCAGCAGGCGCTTGCCCGCCGCGCGCCGATCGGGGAAGGCCGCGGGCGTCACGCGGCTGCCCCCGCGCCGCGCGCGACTGAGGCGATCAACGCGACCATCTCAGCGGCCGATTGCGCCGGGCGCTTGAGCGACGCCGGGTCCGCGTCGGGGACGGCCGCCGCGTGCAGCGGCGTGTCCATGTCGCCCGGGTCGAAAGCCTGGACGCGCACCCCGTGCTCGCGTAACTCCGCGTCCCAGATGCGGCTCATGTGGGACAGCGCCGCCTTGCTGGCTCCGTACGCGCCCCAGCCCGGGTAGGGGGTCGCGGCGGCGTCGCTCGTCACGTTTATCACGAGCGCGGGGCGCCCAGCGCGAGCGGAGGCGGCGAGCGCGCCGAGCAGCGCCTTGGTGAGCCGGAATGGACCCACGACGTTGGTGGCGAGCGCCTCCTCGAGCTCCTCGCAGTCGGTGTCGGCCAGCGGCGCCAGCGGCACCGGGCCCAGGCTCGACGCGTTGTTGACGAGCACGTCCAGCCCGTCCAGAGCGGAGGTGATGCGCAGCGCGATGGGATAGGTTTCTTCCTTGCGAGCCACGTCGCCGGCGATGCCGTGCACCCCCAGCCGCGCCGCCACCTCGCGCACGAAACCCTTGCGACGGGCCACGAAGGCCACCCGCGCGCCGGCCTCGCCAAGCGCCTCCACCAGCGCCAAGCCAAGCCCGGACGTGCCTCCGGTCACGGCCACGCGCAGGCCCTCCAACGATCGCCCGGTCGTCGTCTTCATGTCGCCCTGCCCCGTGTCTCGATTGGCGTGTCCTGGTTGTCCTCCTCCACTCTACAAGCTCAAGTGAACTTGAAGTCAAGAGGCAGATCCAATAGACTCCTGTATGTCCGAGCTCCTGACGATCGGCGAGGTGGCGAAACGAAGCGGAGTGGCCGCTTCCGCGCTGCGTTATTACGAGGAGCGGCGCCTGATCCGCGCCGAGCGCGCTGGCTCGGGCCATCGGCGCTTCCCGCGATCGGTGCTGAGGAGGATCGCCTTCATCGTCTACGCCCAGCGGGTCGGCCTCACGCTGGACGAGATCGGAGAGGGGTTGGCGCGCCTGCCCCCCGACAAGGCCCCCTCACGGCGCGAATGGGCGCGCCTGTCCAGGGGCTGGACCGAGCGCATCGACAGCCGCATCGCCGAGCTCGAGCGGCTGCGCGGGAGCCTCACCGAGTGCATCGGCTGTGGCTGTCTGTCGCTGGCCCGCTGTGCGCTCGCCAACCCGGAGGACCGCATGGCGCGGCTGGGGCCCGGTCCGCGCCTCTGGGTGGGCGATCGACCCACCTGACTCCGCCCACCGGCGACGTCCGACGGGCGATTCCACCGTTGCGCCCGACCTCGTCATCGCCTATTCTGTGATTTCGGTATTTGTTCGGTTTCCTGCCTTGGAGCTTTCCGATGGACTCGGCCAAACAGGTTTTTCTCGACGTGCTGGACAGGGAATTCGCCACGACGATGCGAGTGCTGCGCGCCTACCCCGCCGACAGGCTGGACCTGCGCCCCCACGAGAAGTGCAAGACCGCGCGCGAGCTCGGCTGGGTCTTCGTCAGCGAGCGGCTGTTCGGCACGGTGGTCTACAACGACGGCTTCGAGGAGATGATGTCGGGCGGGGGCGCTTCGACGCCCGAGCCGCCCGAGTCCTGGGATGAGATCCTCGCTACGCTCGAGAAAGCCCAAGCCGACTTCCGCGCGCTGGTCGAGGCGACCCCCGACGAGGAGCTGCAAGCGAACGTCCGCTTCCTCACGGGGCCGAACACGATGGGGGAGATCTCCCGCATGGACTGGCTCTGGTTCCTGCTCCACGACGAGATTCACCACCGCGGACAATTCTCGATCTACCTGCGCATGGCCGACGGCAGGGTTCCATCCATTTACGGGCCCACCGCGGACGAGCCCTGGATGTAGCGGCGCGCCATGCTCTACTACGCCAACGTCACGGTGCACGTCCTGGCCGCCATGCTCTGGCTCGGCGGGATGTTCTTCCTGGCCGTGGTCGGGGCGCCGGTGCTGCGGCAGATAGACTCGGCGGCGCTCCGGGGCCAACTCTTCCGGCAACTGGGCGAGCGCTTTCGTTCGACCGGCTGGGCGGCGATCGGGGTGCTGCTGGTGACCGGCGTACTCAACCTTCACTACCGCGGCGTCCTCGGGTCGCTGATGGAGCCGTCCCTCTGGTCGAGCCGTTACGGGGAGGCGCTCGCGTGGAAGCTCGCCGCGGTGACCGTCATGGTGGTGGTCAGCGCGCTCCACGACTTCGTCTTCGGGCCACTGGCGTCGCGGCTTCCTACCGGCTCCGCCGAGGCGCTGAAGGCGCGGCTGCAGGCCACCTGGTTGGCGCGCGTCAACTCCCTGGTGGGCGTCGTGCTGGTCGTCGCGGCGGTCAGGCTGGCGCGCGGGGGCTGAGCCTACCCTCCAGCCACGCGCGCGCCGCGTCTACCTCCGCGCGCGTCAGCGCGTGCCCGCCCGGCTCCCAGTGGAGATGAACGTCGGCGCCCGCTACCCGCAGTAACTCGGCCAGCTTCTCGACCTGCGCGGGCGGCGCAACCGGATCTTCCCGGCCGGCTCCGATGAAGACGTGGGCGCCGGCCAGGTCCGGGGTCTCCTCCGGATCGTAGGGCAGCATGGGGCTGAACAGCACGGCTGCCCGAAGCAGGCTTGGTCGGCGCAGCAGAAGGCTCGCGGCGATGTTCGCGCCGTTGGAGAAGGCGACCGCGACCAGGCGGCTTGCGTCCAGATCATACGCGCGCGTAGCGGCCTCGACGAAATCGCCCAACTCCTCGGTCCGGATCGCCAGGTCCTGGAGGTCGAACACGCCCTCCGCGACCCGCTTGAAGAAGCGCAGCAGGCCCGCTTCGCTGACCCTTCCGCGTGGGCTCAGCAGCGCCACCCCGGGCGCCAGCAGGCGACCCAGCGGCAGCAGGTCGTTTTCGTCACCGCCGGTTCCGTGCAGGAGCAGCAGCGCGGCGCCCTCCGCACCCGCGGCCGCGTCGGCGTCGGGCGGGGAGAAATGGTGTACGAAGCCAAGGTCCGGCGCCCGGGCGGACGCCGCGCGTCCGGCCGATGCGTCGCCGGCACCCTGGGCAGGGTCGTCGCTACCCGGCACCCGAATCGGCGGCAGCGCGGCTTCGATCTGCGCGCGCATCGGCTCGTAGCGGGCCGGCAGCATGAGGCCCTCTCCCAGTCGCTCGGGCGATTCGTCCACGGCGAAGCCAGGCCCGTCGGTGGCGAGCTCGAAGAGCACGCCGCCCGGCTCGCGAAAGTAGACGGAATGGAAGTAGCTACGATCGATGACCGGGGTGGGCGCGAGGCCCGCCGCCTCGACGCGCGCGCGCACCTCCAGCTCCGCGTCGTCGTCGGCCATCCGCCAGGCCACGTGGTGCACCGTGCCCGCTCCGCCCAGGCCGGGCGCAAGGTCACCCGGCTCGCGCACGTCGACGAGGGTGCCCGGGCCGCCATCGCCGGCCGCGTATCGCCGGGCCCCGTCCACCTCGGCCACCGGCCGCATTCCCAGCAGGTCGAGCACGCGCGTAGTCGGATCGGCCTGCGCGAGCCACAGCGTTACCGCGTGAAAACCGCGCAGCGAGTGCTCGTCGGGGACGCCCGCCGCGCCCGCCCAACCCGTGCGGAGCTCCGCGTCGGCGCGGCCGACGATCTCCAGCGGCAGTCCGTCGGGGTCGGCCAGGGACAGCACGTGCTCGGTCTTTCCCGCCGCGTCGCGCCGACGCGGGCCCTCGAAGGTCACGCCCCGCTCGGTCAGGCGCTGCGCCCAGAAACCGACCGAGCCGGACCTGGCCGCGAACGACGTGATCCCGACCTGACCCGTCCCCGGGCGGCCGCGGCGCGCCATCGGCCAGGGGAAGAACGTCATGACGCTGCCCGGGGTACCGAACTCGTCGGCGAAGTAGAAGTGGTAGGTACGCGGGTCGTCGAAGTTCACCGTGCGCTTGACGAAACGCAGACCGAGCGTGCCCGCGTAGAAGTCCAGGTTGCGCTGCGGGTCACCGGCGATCGCGGTCACGTGGTGTATGCCGAGTACGGGGGTCATTCAGGTGGCTCCGTGCCTGGTCGTCGCAACTCTCGCACGCAATCTACCAACCCGCGGAAGTCCTTCGGCGCCGGGCCGGGTGGTTGCCCCGACCCTGTGCCGACCGCGAGTTTTGCCGCGCCCGCCGAGTACGATCCGGAGTCGGCCGCGCGAACAGCGCCCGCCGCCGCGTTACGACCGTCCTCAGGAGCCAACGCCAGGCGTGACTTTTTTCGATGAACTGAAGCGCCGTCGCGTGGTGCGCGTGGGTCTGGTGTACGGCGCCTTCGCGTTCGCCGCTCTGCAGGGCGCGGACGTGCTGGTCGAGGCGCTTGGACTGCCGACGTGGGCGCTCAGGGCGATGGCCATCGGCCTGATCGTGGGCTTCCCCGCCGCGCTCGCGCTCGCGTGGCTCTTCCAGATCACGCCGGCTGGGGTCCGCAAAGCGGCCGATACGCGAGCCGAAGACGCGGGCCGCGCGGCCTGGCTCACGCCCGCCTCGATGGTGGCTGTCGCCGTCCTGGTCCTGGCCGGAGCCGCGGGCGGCTGGATGGTGCGATCGCTGACGGGGGGCTCCAGCGGCGACGCGTTGCTCGCGGTCGGGGGCCCGTCCATCGCCGTCCTTCCCTTCAACAACCTGAGCGGCAACCCCGAGAGCGACTACTTCGGCGACGGGCTGGCCGAGGAGCTGCTCAACGCGCTCGCGCGCATCCCCGACTTGAAGGTGGCCGCGCGCACGTCGGCCTTCGCCTACCGCGGACGGGACGTGGACGTGCGCGTCGTGGGGCGAGATCTGGGCGTGCGCACCGTCCTGGAGGGCTCCGTGAGGCAATCGGGGGATTCGGTGCGCATCATCGCCCGGCTCTACGACACCGAGGAGGGGATCCAGGTCTGGTCGAACGACTTCGGCGGGCGGCTCGACGACGTTTTCGCGGTCCAGGACAGCATCTCGCGGACGATCGCTCGCTCGCTCGAGGTTACGTTCACCGAGGACGCCCGGCGCTCCATCCGCCAGGCCACCACCGACGACCCGCTCGCGCACGACGCCTACCTGCGTGGGCTCTACCTGTTCGGCCTGCGGGGCGAGGTGGGGATGCTCGGGGCCATCCGGGAGTTCACGCAGGCCGTGGAGCTGGATTCGACCTACGCGGCCGCGTACGCCGGCCTGGCGCTCACCTGGTGGCTGGCGCCGTTCTACACCGATTCGACGACCCAGGAGCACGCGTTCCGCACGGCGGCGGCGTACGCGGAGCGCGCGCTGGAGCTGGGTCCCGAGCTGGCGGAAGCGCACACGGCGATGGCGCTCGCGCGGGTGAGCGCCTCCGCCAAGTCCAGCCAGTCGATCGGCCACTACGAACGCGCGATCGCGCTCCAGCCGGGATACGCTCCGGCACACCAGTGGCTGGGCGAGCTCCTCTCCGACCTGGGGCGTCACGAGGAGGCGATCCGCCTCGGTCGGAAGGCGGTCGAACTGGATCCGGCGAACATCGCAGCACTGCTGGACCTGGGGCGGGACTACTGGCGGGCGCGGCGCTACCCCGAGGCTATCGAGTGGCTCGCGAAAAGCCTCGAGTTGGACCCCGATTTCGTCAAGTCGATCGAGAGCCTGGGACTCGTCTACACGTGGTGGGAGCGATGGGAGGAGGGGGAGGAGGCGCTTCGCAGGGCGGTGGCGCTCGGGGGGCCGGACTCTGAAGCCGCCCTCGCCACCGCACTCCTGTACAGGGCGCGCGTGGAGTCGGGCGAGCCGCAGGACGTCGACTGGGCCCGGCTGCCGGGGGAGGAGCGTCCGGCCGTGCGCGCGGCGATCCTGGCGGCCGCCGGCAGAAGGGACGATGCGGTCGCGGAGCTCAGAGCCACCCTACGGGCCGAGTTCTACTATTTCGAGGCCGGCTTCAACGCTCCGTACTGGGACTTCATGCGTGACGATCCCGAGTTCCAGACGCTGGCCGCGCGCTTGATGAGGCTGTAGCGAGTGACCTTCTTCGCCGAACTGAAGCGCCGCCGGGTGGTGCGAGTGGGACTCGTGTACGGGGCGTTCGCCTTCGCGGCGCTGGAGGGCGCGGACGTGCTCATCGAGGCGCTCGGCATGCCGGCTTGGGCGCTGCGGGCGACGGCCTTCAGCCTGATCGTCGGCTTCCCCGTCGCGCTCGCGCTCGCCTGGCTCTTCCAGATAACGCCTGACGGCGTGCGGCGGGCGGAGACGACCGGGACGCAGGACGCCGCGCACGCGACGTGGGTGTCCCCTGCCTCGCTGGCGGCGGTTGCGGTTCTCGTGCTGGCGGGCGGAGCCGGGGGGTGGCTCATCCGCTCCGAGACAGGCGGTACTCTGGGCGGCGCCGCGCTAACTGCAACGATCCCGTCGATCGCGGTGCTGGCCTTCGACAACCTCAGCGGCAATCCGGAGAACGACTATTTCGGCGCCGGGCTGGCCGAGGAGGTCTTGAACGCGCTGGCCCGCATCCCGGATCTGAAGGTCGCGGCGCGCACGTCGGCGTTCGCCTACCGAGGTCAGAACGTCGACGTGCGTGCCGTGGGACGAGATCTGGGCGTGCGCATGGTGCTGGAGGGCTCGGTCCGCCAATCGGGCGATACCGTTCGCATTCTGGCCAGGCTGCACGATGCCGAGGAGGGGACCCAGGTCTGGTCGAACACCTTCGGCGGGCGGCTCGACGACGTATTCGCGGTCCAGGACAGCATCTCGCGGACGATCGCCCGCTCGCTCGAGGTAACCTTCAGCGAAGACGCCCGGCGCTCGATCCGGCAGGCCGCGGCCGCGAGTCCCGAAGCGCATGATGCGTATCTGCGCGGGCTTTACATGCTCAACCAGCGCGGTGAGGTAGGGATACTCGGAGCGATTCGAGAGTTTTCGAACGCCGTGGAGTTGGATCCGGCGTACGCCGCCGCCTACGCGGGCCTCGCCATAGCCTGGCGTCTCTCCCCCTTCTATACCGACTCTTTCCCGCCGCCCGTGGCCTACGATAGTTCTGCGACCTACGCGGAGCGCGCTCTTCAACTCGGCCCGGCGCTGGCCGAAGCGCACGCCGCCATGGCGCAGTCGCTTCGACCCCCGCGCGGATCTGCGGCGGAAGAGATCCGTCACTACGAGCGCGCCATCGAGCTGCAGCCGAGCTACGCTCCCGCGTACCAGTGGCTCGGCGAGCTCCTGTCGACCCTGGGCCGCCACGAAGAGGCCCTCGGCTTTGGTCGCAAGGCCGTGGAGCTGGATCCCGCGAATCTGGCCGCGAATCTGGACCTGGGACGCGACTACTGGCGTGCGAGGCGCTACCGCGAGGCCGAGGACCAGCTGAATCGAACGCTCGAGCTCGATCCCACGATGGGGAAGGCGGTCGAGAGCCTGGGGCGTGTGTACATGTGGACCGGGCGCTGGGACGAGGCCGAGGAGGCCTTCCGGCGAGGCGAACAGCTCGGTGGCGCCGACGCGGACGGCTACGTGCTTTTGTTGCGGGCCTACAGGGCCCACTTGGAGACGGGAGAGCCGCAGACGGTGAATTGGGATCTCTTCCCCGAGGCGTCGACGCCGGGCCTGCGCGCGTTCGTATACGCAGCCGCGGGGAGAGCCGAAGAGGCCCTGGCCCAGCTAGCCGCCGCGGACGAGTTCGGCCTGCTCTACTTCGACGCCGGCATCAACGCGCCGTATTGGGATTCCATCCGCGACGACTCCGAGTTCCAGACGCACATGAACCGCCTGCTGGGAAACTAGTGTGCCGGCGCGGAAGTCCCGTGTGCACCGAGGCGCGTGATGCGCCCGCGGGGCAAGGCGGAACGACGCGCCGTAGCCGTCGCTACGGCAAGGAGTTCCAACGCCGCACGCGTGGGATGCAGCGCGGGCCGAATGCCTACGGGACTTCTGCAACGGTACACTAGTGTGCCGGCGCGGAAGTCCCGTGTGCACCGAGGCGCGTGATGCGCCCG
>JBDLIA010000080.1 GCA_039715185.1 Gemmatimonadota bacterium | reverse complement strand
CGATCCGGGCGCCCCCGCGCCGAGCCACGACGCCAGCGCGAGCACCAGCGCGAGCACGGCGAAGGCGACCGCCCGGCCGCGCGCGACGCCGATAGCCTCCGCCCTCCACTCGGTGGGCGTGGCCACGTCCAGGCTGGCGTGCACCACCTCCTGGCCTTCCGGGCCGAAACGCCAGGGCGCGCCGGGCGCGCCCGGCCCCGCCCCGAAGCGCGGACGCGCGCCGGTCCGCTCCCGCACCCCGGACGCCAGGGAGGGGGGCGAGCGGTCGGTCAGCGCGGGGTCGGTCTCCAGCAGGATCGCGGCGATCACGCGGTCGCCGCGCGCGCCCGGGCGCACCACGTAGAGGTAGTCGAACAGCGGACCCTCGGCGAAGGCGAGGGCGCCTCCGGCAGCGCGTAGCGCCTCCGGCAGCGGGCCCTGATGAAGCCCCGACCACGCCACCAACTCGCCCGTGGCTCCCAGCACGAACAGCGCGTTGGCGCGATCGCCGCGGGCGTCGTCGAGGGCCTGGAACGGCGCCGGCCCCGTGGCGTCGCCGGGTTCGAGCGCCGCCCACGCTCGAACGCCGCGCTCGGCCGCGTCCTCGGCTCCGGCCACGGCCCGCTGGACCGCGCGGTCCAGGTCGGTCGCGCCGCGCGCGGCCTGCCGCGCCTCTATGTCCGGCCATTGGGTAGGCATCGCGGCGATGCGTCCTCCGGCGATGCCGGTGGCGAAGGAGGCGACGGCCACGAGCAGGCCGGCGGCGATGCCCTCGACAGAGCGCCGCCGCCAGGCCACCAGAAGCAGCACGCCTCCCGCCAGCGCGCCCGCCGCCGCCACGAGAGGCTCGAGCGTGCGAGCCGTAGCGAGTAGCGCCAGCGCGCCCGCGTACGCAAGCAGTGCGATTGCCCTCACGCGCACCGGCCCGTAGTCATGGTGCGGTCGCTGGGATGGCGCCGCGCGGCGCTGCCCCGCCCTTCCACGCGCACCCCGGACAGGTCGGCATGGTTTCCCCGGACGGCGCGTTCGCGCTCGATCAGCTGAGCTGGACCGACGTCGCGGCGCACCTGGCGCGCGATCCCCGGCTCATCGTGCCCGTGGGGGCGCTCGAACAGCACGGCCCCCACCTGCCCCTCGGAACCAACATCCTGATCGCGCGTCGGGTGGCCATCGACCTGTCTGAAGAGTTCTCCGTGCTGCGCGCACCGACGGTGCCATACGGCGTGAACGTCGACGCGGAGCGCGCGTTCGCGGGCACCGCGTCGATGCGCAGGAAGACCCTGCACCGGGTTCTGAACGAACTGCTCGGGCATTGGGAAGGTCACGGCGTCCGCGAATTTATCCTGATCACGGCCCATCGGCACGAACCTCACCTCGACGCGCTCGCCACGCTGTTCTCGGCGACCGCCAGGCTGCGCGTCGTCCAGGTATGGGACGTGGCCCTCGGCGACCTCCTGGAAGAGCAGCGCATGCCGCTGCACGGGGGCGAAGCCGAGACGTCGGTCATGCTGCATCTATACCCGGAGCACGTGCGAATGGAACGCGCGCGCGATGTCGACCTACCGGACGCGCTCTTCCGGTCGTATCTGCGCGGAGAGCTCTCGGTGCCACCGGCCGGCTCGCCCGGCTCGGTGGGACGCCCGTCCGCGGCGAACGAGAGCAAGGGGTCGGCGATCTACGCGCGCGTCCTGGCCGCCATTCGCGGCGCTGTATTCCTGGATCCGGGTGAGGACGAAACGGACACGGTGTAGCGTGACGCTACACCTTCCTGAAGCAAGCGCGCACACGGGGATCGCCCGCCGGACCTCCGCGAACCGCGCCGTGAGCCACCTAAATGTCTCTTGCTTGGACATTTCGGGGGTTTTCAACGGCTCAGGGACGGGTTCTTGCGGGACCGAGGGGGAACGACGAGGGGTAGCACGGCGTTACGGGATGCCGGAATCCCCGTTTGGCAGGGAGCGAGAGCGATGAACCACAAGACCCTCTTCATCATGCTCGCCCTCGCGGGCCTGGCGTGGCCCGCTAGGGCGGCGGCCGCGCAGGACAGCAAGGTCGACGAAGGGACGTTCCGCCTGCTCGTAGGAGGCCGCGAAGTGGGGCGGGAGACGTTCTCCATCCGGCGCGCCGGCGAGGGCCCCGCGGCGGTGACGATTGCCCAGGGCCGGGTCGTGCGCAGCGACGCCGGTGCGGCGGGTGAGGTGTCGTCCAACCTGCAGGTGAACGGACCCGCGCTGCGCCCCTCCAGCTACCGACTCGAGGTGCGGGGCGACGAACGTGAGCGCATCACCGGGCGCGTCGTCGGTGGGCGGTTCAGCGCTCGCATAACCTCATCCGCCGGCGAAATGATGCGCGAGTACCTGGCGGGCGAGGGCGCCGTCGTGGTGGACGATGGCATTGCCCACCACCACTACTTCCTGGCCGGGCGCGGGAACGCGGGAGACTTCCGCGTGCCTGTGATCGTGCCCCGTCGCAGCAAGCAGATTTCGGCCAACGTGCGCAACGTGGGCCGGGCGAGCGTGAGCGCCGGGGGCACAACTGTGGACGCGATTCACCTGGTCATCGAGCCCAGCGAGGGCCCGGTGCGTCACCTGTACGTCGACGACGAGGGCCGCGTGCTGCGGCTGGAGATCCCGGATGAGGACTTCGCGGCTGAGCGCGTAGAGCTTCCCTGAGACCACCTTCCTGAAGGAACCGGACCCGACACGCGTAGGGGATGAAACCGGCGGCCCTGGTAAGCGTACTTGTTAGCGCGAACCCGAGCAGCTCTTCACACCGAACGCAGGAGCAGTCGTCGTGTCGGATACCGCCGCACCGCGCTGGGCGGTCGCCATCGTCTGCCTCGCCCTCTTCGCCGGCGAAGCTGACGCCCAGCAGCCCGACTCTGCACTCAGTCTCGATCAGGCGATCTCGATCGCCGTCCTCAACAATCCGGATCACCTGTCGGTGGCCAACAACGAAGGCGCCGCCGCCTGGGGCGTGCGCGCCGCGTACGGCGCGTTCCTGCCCAACGCGAGTCTGTTTTCCGGATTCAACTACCAGGGCTCAGGCAACAACCGCTTCGGCAGCGTCAGCCTGGGCGAGACGCCGTCGTTCCTGATCAGCGACTACACGCTGGCGCTGAACCTGGGGATAAGCGGCGCCACGTTCTTCGGCGTCGGCGCGGCGCGCGCGGACCAGAAGGCGTCGCACGCGGAGACCGACGCGTCCCGCTTCCAGCTCGTGTCCACGGTCACCCAGCAATACATCGCCGCGCTGCGCGCGCGTGACGGATTCGCGCTTGCCGAGCAGGAATTCGAACGCGCGGACCAGAACCTGGTTCTGGCGCGGGCGCGCGTCGAGGTGGGCGCCGCCATTCCGCTCGAGCAGATGCAGGCCGAGGTGGAGCGGGGCCGCGCCGAGGTGGAGGTGGAGCGCACGCGCAACCTGCTCAAGACGGAGAAGCTGCGGCTGGGGCAGCAGCTCGGCGTCAACCTGAATCTCGACACCGACCTGAGCACGTCCTTCGAGGTCTTCGATCCGACCTGGACCACGGACGAGTTGACGCAGTGGTCGGTGAACGCCAATCCGACCCTGCGCGCCACCCAGGCTCGCCACGACGCATCCCGCAAGAGCCTGCGCGCGCAGCAGAGCGGTTATTTGCCGTCCTTCGATGTCAGCGTGCGCTGGTCGGGATTCGCGCGCGAGGCGACGGACCCCGCGTCGCTCATCACCGACGCGCAAACGGGAGCGGCCAACCAGCGCGAGAGCTGCCTGCTCTTCAACGCGATCTCTGACGGCCTCAGCCAGCCGCTCAACGGGTTCCCGCTGAACTGCTCGCTGCTGTCCTTCACGTCGCAGGATGAAACCGCTCTGCGCTCGGCGAACGACGTGTTCCCGTTCGACTACACGTCACAGCCGCTGGAAGCTCGCTTCCAGGTGAGCATACCCCTGTTCCAGGGTTTCGCGCAGAAGCAGAGGGTGGAGCAGGCGCAGGCCAACGCGCGCGACGCGCTGCACCGCGTTCGAGCCCAGGAGCTGCAGTTGCGCACCGACATCGTTTCCGCGCAGGAGACCCTGCTCACGGCGCGCCGAATCGTCGCGATCGAGGAGCAGAACCGCGATTCCTCGGCGGAGCAACTGCGGCTGGAGCGCGAACGCTACCGGCTCGGCGCCACGAGCTTCGTCGACCTGCTGAACGCCGAAACCATCAGGGCGCAGGCCGATCGCAGCTACCTGAACGCGCTGTACGATTTCCACGCGGCGCTCGCCACGCTCGAGGCCGCCGTGGGGCGGAGCCTCGCGTCGACGTCGGAGTAGCGACAGCCAGGCGGGCCGCCGCGTCGGGATGGCGCCGCGGCTACATTGTCCACGCAGAGAGCCCGATGTCGGGGCGCACTCGATAGATCCGGGGGGGGAACCCGACGATGAAGAGACGGACTAAAATCGCGCTGGGTGTGGTCGCAGTCGTCGCCGTGGGTGCGCTGGTGGTGGTGGGCGCGTCGCGGCGCGGCGGGGACGCCACGCCGGTGCGCGTTCAAGAGGTGGCGACCACCGACCTGGTCGCGATGGTCAACGGCAACGGCTGGATCCGGCCGAGTCGCTCGGTAGACGTCCAGTCGGACATCATAGGGCGCATCACCGAGCTGCACGTCGAAGAAGGCGACTCGGTGGCGAACGGGCAGCTCCTGCTGCGCATAGACCCGAGTCAGTACGAGGCCGCCGTCGCGCGGTCGCTGGCGTCGGTGAGCGAGGCGCGCGCGGGCGAGGCGCAGGCGCGCGCCAACCTGCTGCAGACACAGCGCGTTCTGACGCGCAGCGAGGGCCTGGCGGAAAGCGACGCCAACCTCATCAGCGCCCAGGCGCTGGACGAGGCCCGCTCGGCGGTGGAGGTCCAGACCGCCATGCACGAGGCCTCCGAGCACCGCGTGGCGCAGGCCAGAGCGGCGCTGCGCGAGGCCAGGGACCGGCTCAGCAAGACGGTGATCCGCGCGCCGATCGACGGCGTCGTGACGCGCCTCAACGTGGACGTGGGCGAGACCGCCATCGTCGGCACGATGAACAACGCGGGCAGCCTGCTCTTGACGATCAGCGACCTGAGCATCATCGAAGCCGTCGTGAAGGTCGACGAGACGGACCTGCCCCAGATCGCACTGGGCGACAGCGCTTCGATCGAGATCGACGCGTTCCCGCGCCGTATGTTCACGGGGCGCGTCGCCGAGATCGCGCACAGCGCGCTCAACTCGCCCGAACAGATAGCGCGCGCGGGCGGCCAGGCGCAGGCCGTGGACTTCCAGGTGGTGATCCGCCTGGACGAGCCACCGCCGACGCTGAGGCCCGATTTCTCGGCAACGGCCGACGTGGTAACCGACACCCGCGAGGGTGTGTTGTCGATTCCGATCATCGCCCTCACGGTACGCGACGCCGAGGACGTGGAGGCGCTGCCCCAGGAGACCCCCGGGGCCGCCGCCGCCGCCGCGCAGCTGGAGGCGGCCGACGAGATAGAGGGCGTGTTCGTCGTGCGCGAAGGCCTCGCGCGTTTCGTTCCGGTGGAGGTCGGCATCGCCGGGTCCGAGGAGTTCGAGGTGGTGCGCGGGCTCGAGGCCGGCGACTCGGTGGTCGCGGGGCCCTACCAGGCCATTCGCAACCTCGCCGAGGGGGACGCCGTGCGCGTGCTGGGCGGCGCCGAGGACGACGAACGCACCGCCAGCGCGGAGGACTCCTAGCGTGAACTGGAACCAATCGGCGCCAGCTGAAGACCTGGTCATACGCACCCGCGGGCTGACCAAGGACTACGTGCTGGGCGCCGAAACGGTGCACGCTCTGCGCGGCGTGGACATGGACGTCCAGCGCAACGAGTACCTCGCCATCATGGGCCCGTCGGGATCCGGCAAGTCCACGTTCATGAACCTGATCGGATGCCTCGATACGCCCACGGCCGGAGAGTACTGGCTGAACGGCGAGGCGGTGGCGGGCAAGGACGACGACCAGCTCGCGCACATCCGCAATCGACTGATCGGCTTCGTCTTCCAGACCTTCAACCTGCTGCCTCGAGCGTCCGCCCTGCACAACGTGGAGCTGCCGCTCATCTACGCCGGCGTGAGCGCGAGCGTCCGCAAGGCCCGGGCGGCGGACATCCTCGACAAGGTCGGGCTGGGCGACCGCATGGACCACAAGCCGACGGAGTTGTCGGGCGGCCAGCGGCAGCGGGTAGCGGTCGCGCGGGCGCTCATCAACGACCCGGCCATCCTGCTCGCGGACGAACCCACCGGCAACCTGGACAGCCGTACGTCCGCAGAGATCATGCACCTGTTCGGAGAGCTCCACGAGGGCGGCCAGACCATTCTGATCGTCACGCACGAGGCGGACATTGCCGAGTACACGCACCGCGCGGTGCTGCTGCACGACGGCATGATCGCGAGCGACCAGCGCAAGACGCCCAAGCGCGGGCGTGCGGCGTCGAGCTCGCCCGAGGAGTTCCGGCCGCCTGTCGGGTCGGTGGCGGAAGCGCCATGAAGTACCGCGAGGCGTTCCGGCTGGCGTTCAGCCAGATTCGCAGCCAGAAGCTGAAGTCGGCGTTTGCGGTACTCGGCGTGTTCGTCGGCGCCACCTTCCTGGTGACCGTGGTCAGCGTGATCGGCGGGCTCAACCGTTACATGGAAGAGGATTTCGGGCGCCGCATCTACGGCCTCAACACGGTCACCGTTCGGCGCACGCCATCGGTCCAGTTCGGGCCCTCGGCGTCCGCACGGCGGGCGTGGCGGCGCCGGCCCCGGCTCACCTTCGAGGACGCCGACGCCATGCGCGACCGGCTCGACGTGCCCGTCATGGTAGGCGTCGAGAGCCACGCCGGCGGCGAGGTGGAGGGCCCGGACGGCACCAACCTGGGCAACATGTGGCTGACCGCGGCGTCGCCCGAGTATTTCGCCATGCGCAACATGGAGCTGGACATGGGGCGCACCTTCAACCAAGCGGAGGACAGGACGGGCTCGGCGGTGGTCGTGCTGGGCCACGACGCGTCGGAAGAGCTGTTCGCGACGCGGGACCCCATCGGCAAGACCATAAAGATCCGCGGCGTCCCGTTCAGGGTCATCGGCGTGATGGAGAAGCAGGGCAGCCTGCTGGGCATCTCCATGGACAACCGCGCGATCGCCCCGGCGCACTCGCCCATGGCGCGCATGGTCAATCCCCGCGGCCTGGTCGACGAGATCGTGGTGAAGGCGCAGGACGAGGTGGCCATGGGGCGCGCCATCTGGGAGGCCGAGGCGATCATGCGCGAGCGGCGCGGCCTACGCCCGACCGAAGAGAACAACTTCGAGCTGGAGACCGCCGAAGACTCCATGTCGTTCTGGACCCGGATCAGCCAGATCCTCTACATGACCTTCCCGGTTCTGGTGGGGATCGCGCTGGTGGTGGGCGGCATGGTGATCATGAACATCATGCTGGTGAGCGTCACGGAGCGGACCCGCGAGATAGGCGTGCGCAAGGCGATCGGCGCGCGGCGGCGAGATGTCGTGCGGCAAGTCCTGGTGGAGTCGGCCGCGCTGTCGCTGCTGGGCGCGGCGGCGGGCATCATCTTCGGCCAGGCCGGCGCCCAGGTCGTGCGGGCGCTCACCCCGCTGCCCGTGTCCGTGGCGCCGGCCGCCATGCTCGGGGCCGCGGCGCTAGGCGTTGGCGTGGGCGTGCTCGCCGGGCTCTACCCGGCCGTGAAGGCGTCGCGGCTGGACCCCGTCGTGGCACTCAGGGCGGAATGACGGAGGCATAGAATGGCGCTCGGAAGCGTAACCGAAGGCATCCGGCTGGCGCTGGACCAACTGCACGCCAACAAGTTCCGTTCGACCCTCACCATCCTGGGGGTCGTGATAGGCGTCGCCACGGTGATGGCCATCAGCGCGGTCATGGGCGGGCTGCGCTCGGGCGTCATGAGCGGGATCGAGGCGGCGGGGCCGCAGAACTTCATGGTCGCGCGCTGGAACTTCAACAGCGTGCAGATCAGCGGCGGTGGAGAGGGTCCCCCCTGGCGAGGGAAGCCCCCCATCACTCCGCAGGAAGCCCGCCGGCTCGACAAGCTGCCGGCCCTATCGAAGGTGATCGTCGACGTCGATCTGCAGGCGCCCATCGACTACGGCAGTCAGCACTTCGAGGACGTCAACATCAGCTCGGACAGCGAGGGGTGGGAGCAGTTCACGCCGGGCGATTACCACGTAGGCGGCCCGTTCACGGCGGCCGACGTGCGCGGAGCCCGACGCGTCGTCGTGCTTTCGAAACCCCTCGCGGAGGATCTGTTCGGGCCCAGCGATCCAATCGGCAAGACGATTCGCATGCGCGGCGCCCCCTTCCAGGTGGTGGGTGTCTACAACATCGAGGGCAACATCTTCGCCGACCTGATCAAGCACTGGGCCGTGGTGCCGTACACGTCGGGCCTCAAGTACCTGGGCGCGCCCAAGGACTTCATCACGCTGCTCGCCATCACCGACGACGATGCCACGCAGGACGAGGCGATGGACCAGGTCACGGCGTCGCTGCGGCGCATGCGCGGGCTGCGACCCGGCGAGGAGAACAACTTCGCCATCGTCCGGCAGGAAGAGCTCGCGGCGACGTTCAACCGCATGACCGCGGTGTTGATGAGCGTCGTCATAGGCCTCGCGTCGGTTGCCCTCATGGTGGGCGGCATCGGCGTGATCGCGATCATGATGATCAGCGTGACCGAGCGCACCCGGGAAATCGGCGTACGCAAGGCGCTCGGGGCCACGCGCGCGGAGATCAGGCTGCAGTTCCTGATCGAAGCGGTGACCTTGACCATGGTCGGGGCGGCGCTCGGGCTGGCGATCGGCGGTAGCCTGGCGTTCCTGGTCGAGAAACTCACGCCGCTGAGCGCGAACGTCCCCATGGCGGCGATCGTCGCGGCGTTGGTGGTGGCGGCGATCTCGGGCATCGGGTTCGGCGTGTGGCCCGCCATGCGCGCTTCTCGCATGGATCCCGTGGAAGCCCTGCGCCACGAGTGAGCTCCTCCGAACGGGGTAGCGTCGACGTCCTCGCCGTATGCGCGCACCCCGACGACGCCGAGCTGCTGTGCGGCGGGCTGCTGCTGAAGTGCGCCGACCAGGGCTACCGCACGGGCGTGCTGGATCTTTCGCGCGGCGAGCTGGGCAGCACCGGCACCCCCGAGACACGCGCGCGGGAAGCGGAGCGCGCGGCGGAGATCATGGGGCTCGCTCTGCGGCGCAACGCCGAGTTACCGGACGGGCACCTGCGAGCCGACCTGGCCGCCCGCTGGCACGTCGCCGGCCTGATCCGCGAGCTGCGACCCGATGTCCTCATCCTTCAGTACGACGACTACCGCAACCCCGACCACGCCGCCGCCAGCGTTCTGGTCGCGGAGGCGGCGTTCGGCGCGGGGCTGCGCAACGCGCCGGTGGCAGGCGAACCCCACCGGCCGCGCAAGCTGGTGTACGGGATCGCCTACCGTGAGCACGGCCCCAAGCCGAGCTTCGTGGTGGACGTGAGCGAGCAGATGGACAGGAAGCTCGAGGCCATCATGGCCTACGACTCCCAGTTCGCCGGGCGCACCTCGCTGGGCGGCGTGCGGGGCGGCGGCGACCGCCCCATCGCCGAGCAGATCCGCTCCCAGCACGCCCACTACGGCTCGTGGATCCGGCAACCCTACGGGGAGCCTTACTGGACCCGCGAGGCGGTCCAGGTCGACGACGTAGTCGGGCTGGGCCCAGGGACCTTCTAATGGACTAGCGCCGCTCGATCACCACCGGCCCGTTCGTCGTCACCGCCCTGATGCTCGGCCCCCCGGCACCCAGCTCGGTGCGTAGGTGACGGCTGCGGCTGCCGCCAAAGCTGCCCTCGAACGTGACCGTGAGCGGTATGTCGGTGCGCATGGGTCCGTTGCGCGTGCCGGTCTCCAGGTCGGCGTTGAAGCCGTCCGGGATCTCGAGCCGGATGGGGCCGTTGCGGGTCTCGGCGTCCAGCCCCTCGCCCGCCCACTGGCTGCCGGACAACTCGATCACCACGGGCCCGTTCTGCGTGCGCGCGCGCACCGAACCGCCGGCATCGCTCACGCTCACCGGCCCGTTCCTGGTGCTGAGCTCGATGTCGCCGCTCACGCCGTGGACGCCGACCGGCCCGTTGTGGGCCTCCAGCGTCAGGTCGTAGCGACTGGGCACGGTCACGTGGAAAGTGACCGACCACCGATGGCCGCCGGGGCCGTCGGCGCTGAGCACTCCATTCGAGGTGTTGATGCGGACGTCTTCGGCGTCGCGCCGGGCCTCAGCGCGGCTGTCGCCCCAGACCTTGATGCGGGCCGTCGCGGACACGCCGGATCCGGCGGAGCCCTCGACCAGCGCGCCGCCGTTGCGGCCTCCGTCCACGCGCAGATGGCCGCTCGCCTCCACGTCGACCGTCCGCACTTCGCAGTACACCTCGTCCTCGTCCCAGCCGCGATCCTCGCAGTCCTCGAGCCATTCGGCGTCGCTGCGCTGCGCGGAGACTGCGGTGGGAGGCAGAAGGACGGCCAGACTCACCGTCGCGGCTACGAGACCTACGATCCTGTTCATGCCTTGCCTCCGTTGGGGTGGTCGCGCCCCGTGTCGGACCCCAGGGCCCGTGGCGCGCCGGGCTCCGGCGGATTCGCATCCGCTCGCGACGCCGTAGCTTGGACGTGAGCTCGACCCCCAGGGTTTACGCGAGGGAATCCATGACGCAGGCACAGGTGGTGCGAGAGACCGATCGGGCCATCCGACTCGCGTACTCGCACCGAACGGGCGCGGTCCTCATCGCCATCGGCATCGCGATCGCCATCGGGGCGGCCGTGTTCGGCAACGGAGGTCGGATTCCGGGCGTGGTGGTCGGGCTGCTGTTCGCGGGCGCGGGAGCACTCGCGTTCACGTACCGACTGCAGTTCGACATGGACCTGGAGCTGCGCCGCTGGCGCATGATCCGTGGTTTCCTGTGGCGGCTGCGGGAGCGGCAGGGGACCTTCGACGACCTGGCGGGGGTGGTCATCGAGCTGCACTGGGTCACAACGGGCGGCAAGCACAACCGTCGCAAGGTGCCCTCGTGGCGCGTCGGACTCGGACTCGGTGATGGAAAGGTCGCGGCGAATTTCTACGGCTCGCGCGTGGAGGTGGACGCGTTCCGGAAGTGGGAGGCCTGGGCAAAGAAGCTTCGTGTCCCGGCGGTGGACCGTACCGGCGGCGGAGAGCGCGTGCTCGACTGGCGCGACCTGGATCGATCGCTGGAAGACTCGTCGCTCACCGCCGACCCCGGGCGCGAAGGCGAAGCGGCGGTCGACGGGCTGCTCGCCGATCCTCCCGAGGGCAGCCTCATCGGCGTCACCACCGTTGCCGGCGGCGCGGTGGAGCTGTGGATCCCGAGCGCCGCGTCGCGCGGCCGGCGGGTGGGCGCGCTGCTCCTGGCACTGCCGCTCCTGGGGTTCGGCGGGGCAGCCCTGTGGGCCGCCGCGGGCGGCCCCGGCGCGGTGGAGTCGAACGCGACCGCCGCGTGGATCGCCGGGCTGGTCTTCGCCTTCGCGGGGATGGGCGTCGCCGCCGCCGGGTTCGGCCGGACCGGCACCGTGATACGCGAGGAGGGCGACACGATCGTATTCGGCACGCGGGCGCTGGGCCGCGTGTGGGGCGAAAAGCATGTCGCCAAACGGGCCGTGGAGGCGCTGGATCTGGCCACCAGCTCCGCCGCGCGCCGGGGCCGGGGGGGGACCGGCCTTCTGGGCCGCACCTGGGCCGCCGGCCGCTCGGGCGCAGGACGCGAGCTCAGGGTGCGCTCGGACGACGCCATCGTGCGCGTGGGCCGCGGACTGAACCGGGACGAGCTCGAGTGGCTGCGGGGCCTGCTACGCGCCTTGATAAGCGAGAGCTAAGTCGGCCGTCGCCTCCGCCCCCCTGCGCGGGGGGTTAGCGCCGCGCCCCCGGGGCCGGTGTGGCGATTTTTCGGGGGGCATTTTGCTCGACCAAGGGCGCGGCCCTGAGGGGCAATCCTGCGTGGATGGGTTGCCGGCCGCGCGTCGAGAGGAGCAAGGAGCGATCCGACCGGGTGCCAAACCCGGAAACTCCACGTAACTCAATTGCATGCAGAGCTTTAGCGAGGTTCACGCGACCCTTGCCGACTTGCCGTGCCCGCCCTACTGGGACACGCCTATCCCACTAACTGGGACACGCCTGTCGCACTTATGGTGGATGAGCCAAGGCCCGCCCGCGCTCGCAGACCACCTCTATGAGCAGGCGGCGCCAACTGGGCACGTCGGGCCCCTTCACGCGCAGCGCCCGGGCCGTAGCCCGGCCGCCTTCCTTCATCCAGGGCGCCAGCCAGGACGCGATCTCGGGCGGGAGATGGCCGACCGGGTCGCCGCTGGTCCGGTGCACCCAGATGGCAGGCGGGTCCTGGGGCGGAGGATCGGGGATGAGGAGCAGGGTGTCGCCGGCGCGAATGCGCTCGAGCTGCTCCGTCCGCGAACCGAACACGGATCCGTGCACGGTGGCCCGAAACCGCTCGGGCGCCGTCGTGGGCGGGTGTGTACCTCGGTTTTCCGTGCGAGCCATCGCGACCGGGTCGGAGGGCGCCGGCGTCGCTCATCGACTCCGACGATCTCAATATACGCACTTGGCGCCCGCCGTGGCGGCATCCCCGCGCCGACATATATTTGCACGCTCGACTCATCACCGGATGACAGATGACGCGCACCTACATCTACCTCGATCACGCGGCCACGACCCCCGTGCGCCCCGAAGTCGTGGAGGCCATGCGTCCATACTTCAGCGAGAGCTTCGGCAATCCCTCCAGCGTGCACGGGCAGGGCCGCGCGGCCCGCTCGGCGCTGGAGGAGGCGCGGGCACGCCTCGCTGGGGCCATAGGCGCGCGCCGCCGGGACATCGTCTTCACGGGCGGCGGCACGGAGGCCGACAACCTGGCCGTGCTGGGCGGGTGGCGCCGGGCCGCGCGGGCCGCGCGGGAGGCGGGTGAGCCGACCCCGGCGATCTCCTGTAGCGCGGTGGAGCACGCGGCCGTGCTGCGTTCCGCCGAGCAGGCCGCGGCCGAGGGCGCGACCATGATACTGCTGGCGGTGGACGGCGACGGTTGCGTGCAGATGGACGCCGTGATCGAAGCGCTGGAGGCACGGCCCGCGGTGATGTCCGTCATGTGGGGCAACAACGAGGTAGGGACGCTGCAGCCGGTGCACGAAATCGCGAGTCGATGCGTGGAGGCGGGCGTCGTCTTTCACAGCGACGCGGTGCAGGCGCTGGGCAAGGTGCGGGTGCGCGTGGATGAATGCGCCTGCCACCTGATGTCGCTGAGCTCGCACAAGATCGGCGGGCCCCAGGGCGTGGGCGCTCTCTATGTCCGGCCCGGCACCGAGGTGGATCCGGTCATCCTCGGCGGCGGCCAGGAGGGCGGGCTGCGGTCGGGCACGCACAACGTGGCGGGCGCGGTCGGCATGGCGCTGGCCGCCGAGCTCGCGGTGCAGGAACTGGACGAAGAGGCGCACCGAGTCGCCGGGCTCCGCGATCGCCTGGAGCGCGCTCTGGTCGAGACGGTGGAGGGCCTCGAAGTGCACGGCGCCGGTTGCACGCGGCTCCCCCACGTGCTGAACGTGGCCATCCCCGGGGTGGAGCCGGACGCGGCGTTGCTCGCGCTGGACGCGGAGGGGCTGTGCGTGTCGACCGGCTCCGCGTGCAAGAGTGGATCGTTCAAGCCCAGCCACGTGCTCGCTGCCATGGGCCGCGTGGCTACACCCGGTGGCGCGCCCGAAGAGTTGCCAGCCGTGATCCGCTTCTCGATCGGCCATACCACCACCGAGGAGGAGGTGGCCGCGGTGATCGAGCGTTTCCCGGGCGCCGTGGAGCGCCTGCGCGAGCTTGCGCTCGCCTGAGCGCATGCACCCCCCGCTGAGAATCGAGGATTTCGACGCCGTGCCCCGTACGGTGGTCGTCGCCATGTCTGGTGGCGTCGACTCGTCGGTTGCGGCCGCCCTCCTGGCGCGGCGGGGCCACCGCGTGGTGGGGATCACGATCAAGACGTTCTGCTACGGGGACGCCCCGGTCGGCGGCCGGACCTGCTGCGGATTGGATGGGATCGCCGACGCGCGCATGGTCGCCGACAAGCTCGATTTCCCGCACTATGTCTTCGACATGGAGGAGGGCTTCACCCAGTCCGTCGTGGACGACTTCGTGGGCGAGTACGCGCGCGGGCGCACGCCCAACCCCTGCGTGCGCTGCAACTCCAACACGAAGATCCCGGATCTGCTGGAGAGGGCGCGCAGGTTCGGGGCGGAGGCCGTCGCCACCGGCCACTATGCCCGCAACGCGTGCGGCCCCGAGGGCACCCCGCGCGTCCTCCGCGGCGCGGACGCGCGCAAGGACCAGAGCTACTTTCTGTGGGCCGTGCCGGCCGAAACGGTAGGCGCCTTGCGCTTCCCGGTGGGAGAGCTGGCGAAGGACGAGGTCCGCACCATCGCTCGCGACCTGGGCCTCGTCACCGCCGACAAGCCGGAGTCCCAGGATATCTGTTTCGTCCCCGACGGCGACTACGGCGGCTTCCTCGCGCGCAGGCTGGGCGAGGACCATCCCGCGCTACGCGAAGGCGCGATCCGCACGGCCGCGGGCGAGCGCGTGGGCACCCATCGCGGCTACGCGCGCTACACCGTGGGCCAGCGGAAGGGGCTGGGAGGCGGGCGAGGGCGCGCGCTGCACGTGCTGCGGGTGGTGCCCGAGAGCGGCGAGGTGATCGTGGGCGATCGCGAGGAGCTGTACAGCTCTTCGGTCCAGCTCTCGGACCTCAACTGGTTGGGGCCGGCGCCGAATCCGGGTGAGGCCGTGTCCGTCCAGCTCCGGCACGGTGCCGATCCCGTCGGAGCACGCGTAACCGCCCTCGACGGCGAGCGCGCGGTGCTGCGGTTGGAGTCACCTCAGTGGGCGGTTACGCCGGGCCAGTCGGGTGTGGTCTACCGGGGAGACGTGCTGGTGGGAGGCGGCCTGATCTGCTAGCGTGCCGGCGCGGAAGTCCCGTGTGCACCGAGGCGCGTGATGCGCCCGCGGGGCAAGGCGGAACGACGCGCCGTAGCCGTCGCTACGGCAAGGAGTTCCAACGCCGCATCCGCGGGCTGCAGCGCGGGCCGAATGCCTACGGGACTTCTGCAACGGTACACTAGCGCAGTTCCTCGGCCAGGGCCATCGCGGCGGCGATTTCCTCGTCCGACGCCGAAGCGATCCA
>JBDLIA010000079.1 GCA_039715185.1 Gemmatimonadota bacterium | reverse complement strand
CCTACGCGACGAGCACGCTGCGGTACTTCTCCATGTCATCAAGGATCAACCCCGCGCCCCGCACCACGCACGTCAGCGGATCTTCGTCCACGTGAATCGACAGGTTCGTTTCGTGCGCCAGCAGCGCGTCCAGCCCGCGGATCATCGAGCCGCCGCCGGTCATCACTATGCCCCGGTCGACGATGTCCGACGCCAGCTCCGGCGGCGTGATCTCCAGCGCCCGCCGCACCGCCTCCACGATCGCCTGGACGGGTTCCTGGATGCACTCGCGCACCTCCTGGGAGTGCACGCGCACGGTCTTGGGAATCCCGCTGACCAGGTCGCGTCCCTTCACGTCCATCTCGCGCTCCTCGCCGGCGCTGAACGCCGAGCCGATCTGGATCTTGACCGCCTCGGCGGTGGGCTCGCCGATCAGCAGATTGTAGTTCTTGCGCAGGAAGGTGACGATGGCCGCGTCGACCTCGTCTCCGCCCACGCGGATCGACGTGTCGGCGACGATGCCGCTCAGCGCGACGACGGCGATCTCGGTGGTGCCGCCGCCGATGTCGATGACCATGTTGCCGGTGGGGGTCTCCACGGGCAGGCCCACGCCGATCGCGGCGGCCATGGGCTCGGACACCATGTAGACCTCCTTGGCGCCCGCCGCGGCGGCAGAGCTGCGCACGGCGCGCCGCTCCAGCTCGGTGATGCCCGACGGCACGCCCACCACCACGCGCGGCTTCATGCGGAAGATGCGCTTGGCGGTGACCGCGCGCAGGAAGTGGCGCAGCATCAGCTCGGTGACGTCCACGTCGGCAATGACGCCGTCCTTGAGCGGACGGACCGCCATGATGCCCTCGGGGGTGCGGCCCAGCATCCGCTTGGCCTCCAGCCCCACGCCCTTTATCTGATTGGTCCCGCGATCGATCGCGACTACGGATGGCTCGTTCAACACGATACCCTCGCCCTTGACGTAGACGAGGGTGTTCGCCGTGCCGAGGTCCACGGCTACATCGTTGACGGGGATCAGCGCCCCACCGAACAGATCTCTCAGTGCCATCCGGAACTCGGGGTCATTCGGCGGATCGCCCGAAGGGGGTCGGGACCACGCGCGCGCCCGCGTAAGTCAGCCCGACCGACGGTGTGCCCACGTCCACCTCCTCGCGCCTTCCTCCCATCCGCCTCCGCCCTTGCGGCGCCGGCGCCTTCCCACACGTGGACCACCCGGAACGGCAGAACGTATAGGGACTTGCGGGGTGCGGCAAGGCGTGTGCCGGGGGGTTGGGCCCGGGTCGGGAGCCGGCTGGCGTCGCGCTACTTCGCGACGTAGCGGACCTGCTCCAGTCCCTCGAAGTCGGCGTCCTGGGTCCACACCTCCGCCGAGTGATTGAGCGCCGTTGCGTAAATTATGCTGTCCGCCATGGGCATGCCGTACTCCGACGCCACCTCGGCGGCCCTGATCGCAGTCCCGTCATCCAGATGCACGACTTGCCCCTGCCGCATCGCCGCGGCGGTGGGGAGCAAGCCAGGCCAGACCACCCCCCGCGTACGCTATGTCGACCTTTTGGTACGATCGGCCCCGATTTTGGTACGATCGGTCCTCCCTGCGAGCGGTTTCCCCCCGATAGATAAGTAGGTGGAGCGAAGAAGGACGATGCTCGCTACGCGCGCGCCTCGTCCATCCACCTGCACTGAAGGAGCCGTCCCGTGGCTACCCGGTTCGCGCTGGTCCTGCTGGTGTCGTTGTTCTCTGCACTGCGTCCCAATGCCCCGACGGAGGTGTCCGTCGAGGGCGCCGTGGCGTTAGCGGCTGGCGATAGCGGCGAGGCAGCCGAGGCTGAATTTGCGGCAAACGACCTAGCGGCGATCTCGGTGACGCCGGACCTCGAGCCCATAGAGGCGGCCGGGGCGACCACGGGCGCGGTCACGTTCGAGGTGTTCGTGCTCGAGCCGACGACGGCGAGCTACGACGTGACGTGCACGCCGAGCGGCGAGATCACCTCGTGCACGCCGGATATAACCGAACTCGAGGGTGGCCTCCTTCCGCAGCCCGAGCCGATCGCGACGATCACGGTCACCTACACGACGGGCGCGGACGGGACCGGCCAGATCCTGCTCAAGGCGAAGGAGCAAGCCTGCATCAAGGGCTGCGACCAGGACACGGGCTCCTATGAAGTGACGGTCGGCTCGCCGCAGGGTCCGCTGACCGTCGACGCTTCGATGAACCCGACGACGCTGATTGAGCGCAGCGCCTGCGTGACGAGCGGCGCGGGCCCGGCGGGCGCGTTCCAGTGCGGCAACCTGCTCCTCACGCACTCGATGCCGGCCTACCGTACGCGCGACCGGGACCGCACGATGACGCTGCTCTACAACAGCGCGACGGCGAGCCCGCACCCGGTCTTCATGGGCGAGGTCGTGCTGCCGCAGAGCCTGACCATGCCCGACAGCTTCACGGTCACGGTCACGGTCGGCCTCCACGTGACGACGCGCGGGTTCAGCCCGGCGGGGCTCGGGCTCTCGCCGCGCCGCTTCGCCGTTGATGTCGATGCGGGCCCGAACGGAGCGGAGCTGTCGACGGGCGTGCACGCCTACACGCTCGAGGTGCGCAGCTACTACGGGACCGAGCCGGAGACGAGCCCCGCGATCAACAGCGAGTTCGTCGTGGTCAACAGGCGCACGAGCCCCTACGGGAGAGGCTTCTGGATCGCGGGCACGGGCGAGCTCCACAAGAACCAGCGGAGCAACGCCATCCTGGTGGTCGAAGCCGACGGCAGCGCGGCGGTCTACGAGGAGGAGGCTCCCGACCTGTGGGTCGCTCCCGCCGGCGCGTTCCGCGACACCATCGCCTGGGACCAGGTCCCGCACCCGATCACGGGAAGCCCCGACTCGCTGCACGAGCGACGGCTGCAGGACGGAACGAAGATCTTCTACAACGGCGAGGGCCAGCAGATCGCAGTGACCGACCGGGTCGGCACCAAGGTCGAGTACGCACACGCTGGTGCGACGACGGGCTCAGGGCTGGCGCACGTCCGGATCGCGCCGCACGCCCAGAATCTGAAGTACGTGTTCGCCTACGGCACGCACGGGCTCGACTACATCGACGACCCCGCCGGCCGTCGCCTCGACGTGACGGTGAACAAGGACACGCTGCTTACCGGGATCGTACCGGTCGGGCTCAGCGCGGGTGAGGCGGTGGCGCTGGGCTACGAGACCGGCGGTACGCGGCGCTTGACGAGCTGGCGCTCGCCGCGCGGCCACACAACCGACTACGACTACCACGGCGCGAGTGAACTGCTCGAGACGGTCACGCTGCCGGTCGTGCAAGCCGGCGAGGCCGTGACGACCTACAAGCCGATCCAGTCGCGTGGGCTTGCGCTGGCGACGTCCGCGAACACGACCGCTAACGCGCTCCAAACGACCATCGTGATCGACGGGCCGCGCACCACGGTCGGCGACTCGGCCGTGTTCTGGGTGAACCGGCTGGGCGCGCCGACGAAGATCCGTAATCCGGTCGGCAACGAGACGACGCTTGTCTACGATGCCACTCACCCGCTGCTTGTCACCGAGATAGACGAGCCAGACGGCACCCAGATCCGCCAGCGCTGGGACGGCTCGGCACGGCTCGAGATGACAAAGGACCTCGACAACCTGGCCGGCAAGGACTCCGTTCACTACGACTACGACGACCCCGACGCGCCTGACAAACCGAGCAGGATCATCATGCCGAGGGGTGACGTGCCGGCCGCAGACGTCACGCTCTTCAACTACAATCCGGACGGCACGCTCGAAAGCGTTACCGCGCCTGACCTCCACGTCTCACGGTTTACGTATGAGCAGGGCCAGGTCAAGACGGCCACGGAAGAAGGCGTCGACGTCTACGACCGTGCGACGAACACGACGAGCGCGCAGAACCTGACGACAACGCTCGAGTACGACGCGAAGCGCAACCTCAAGCGCACGATCTCGCCTACGAACGACACGACCGAGATCAAGAGCCGCGACGGCTACGGCAACATCACCGAGGCGCTGAGCCCGGAGGGACGTAGGCAGACGTTCCAGTACGACATCCGCAACCGCCGCACGCACGTCGAGCAGTGGGAGGGCCTCACGAAGTTCACGACGATCACCGCCTACGACGCCTCCGACAACGCCACGAAGGTCACCGACCCGCGCGGACTCGACCGCGAGTGGGAGTTCGACAAGATCGAGCAGGACACGCTGATGCGTGACTCGCGCTTGTTGATCACGCTCAAGCGCTATGACCTGGCCGGCAACCTCGTCTGGACGAAGGACCGGCAGCGCGACACGATCACCACGCAGTACGACGCGATGAACCGCCCGCTGAAGCAGATCATCGGTGAGTTGACGATCCAAGCGGACGAACGAGGAATCGACTACGCGTGCACGTCTTGTATGGATGGAACGGTCATCGCCCAGGGCGATACGATCGACTGGCAGTACGACTCCGGCGGCCGGATCAGGGTGGCGGAGAACCGGACGAGCCGCGTCGAGCGGACCTTCAACTCACGCGGGCTCATGACGCGGGAAGTCCAGACGCTGGGAGCTTGGGCCGCGAGCGCGAGTTATACGCAGGATTACACCTACGACCTCGCCGGCAACCGCATGACCTGGACTTGGCCCTACCTGGCCGGTCAGACTCAGCACACGGTTTCGTACCAGTACGGGCCTGGTAACGCCCTGGATTCGGTCAAGGTGACTGACCCGTTCACGGCTGCTGACCGGTCGGCAAGGTTCGTCTTCGACGGGCTCGGTCGCCGCCAATCGGTGACGTTCGACTCGGGCTCCGACACAGATTTCCACTACGACGCGCTGGGCAGGCTCGGCAGGGTCCACTCGACGCACCCCAGCCAGACACAAGACCCGATCGATCAGCGCTACACCTTCGATCGCGACGGCAACATGATCCGCGAGGAGGAGCACGGCGAGCGGCGCGGGGATCCGGCATTTCAGGGCCCCGACGTGACAAGCCGTGTGTTTAATGAGCGCGGCCAGACGAAACTCGACTCGGCGACCGTCGCTGGGCAATTCACGGTTGCCCGCTACTACTACGACGCGGCCGGCAACCGGACTGGCGTCGGCGGCACCGACTCAACCGTCCACACCGTGTTCACCAACTCGAACGCGACGCACGAGATCCGGGATGAGCAAGGGGTACCGGAGAAGAGGTATGGCTACGACCGGAACGGCAACGAGACTTTCGACCAGGACAACCCCAACTTCACCACTATCGGGTTCGCACGGTACTATAACGGGTTGGGCCAGCTGATCGGCACGGAGCCCGATCACAACTGGTTCCGTTACGACGCGCTCGGGCGCCGCGTCGGCATCAGAAACGACTTCTCAGGCTCAAGCGCTACCCGCGTCCTCTTCGACGGTAACAACATCGTCTATCAGGGGACGGAGACCTCCGGAACGCGTTTCGTACATGGTCCCGGCACCGACGACCCGCTGTTCATGATCCCGCCGACCAGCGCCCATAGCTGCGTCAACAGCGCCGAGTACTACTACGTCACGCACGGCGGCCGGCTCTTCGACTTCCAGAACCGGAATGGCGTCGACTGCACCGACGGTAGCTGGGGGCCCATCTTCGAGAACTCCGGCCGGCTCTCCGGCGCAACCGCCGCGAGCCGCAGCTTCGGCGCATCTCGCGGCTTGGATCCGAGCAACCCAGATAGCCGGGAGCTCTCCTTCTTCCGCAACCGCTACTACAACGCCACGACCGGCAAATTCACCCAAGAGGATCCCATCGGCCTCGCCGGTGGTATCAATCTCTACAACTACAGCGGAAACAACCCGGCGGGGTTCACGGATCCCTTCGGGCTCTGTATACCGTGGCCGGATTGCGCTCTGCAGGAAGTCGCTAATAGAGGCGCCAGGCGCGGCGGTTTCGTCGGAGGCGTAATGCTCAACGGCGCTGCGGCGGCAAACGGCATTCTGGAAGCAGTAGGCGTCAACGACCTGCTCGGATCGGCGAGCGAGAGAGACGCAGGCGGATTTGCTATCGCTGCGATCGGGGTTTTCCCCGCCGGTAGGGTTGGAGGGACCCTCGCTCGTGTAGGCTCGAAGCTTGACAATCTCATTCCAATAACCAACCGTCTGCATCTTAGTGGGGCGGCAGCTGAACTACGTGGGGTAGTGACGGGGTTCGACCATGTGCGAGAGGTCCGAAACGCCATGCGCGGACTACGGCGACAGATTTCTCGCCTAGAGGGCGTACTCGGTAATCCTCATTTGTCCGATGAGCAGCGCGAGGTGGCTGAGCGATTGCTGGGTTCAGCTAGCAAGGCACTAGACAGAGCTTCGGAGGTGTTCCGTTGAGTAGGAGAGACGCACCGCTTTCAAGTGATCCGATCGAACTGATCCGCTGGCTTGGCAAATTGGGGAGGATGCCGCCTGGGCAGCATATCGGCCGAGTCGCGACACTACTATCGCACAGCGACATTGATGTCAGAGCAGAGGCGGTACGGCTCCTTACAGTACTCTGGAGAGTGGCAGACTACCATGATGTCGCTTTTCGCATCGCGACCGATGCCGGTGAACCGGAGGATGTCAGAGAGCAGGCTATATATGGACTTTCGGCGATTTCTCAGCCGCGCGATCGCGGAAGAGATGTCGGGGCCTTGATCTCGATCGCCGAATCGCCGATGGAGCCGCTCACTATCAGGGGTTCAGCCTATGACGCTCTATTGATCTTGGAGCGGATGACAGGGTTTCCTACGGTGAGGCGAGAGTTCGATCCAGTGATCGACCTCGACTCGGAGTGGCTTTTAGAGCTTCGACAAAAGTACAGAATTGTGGACGAGCCGAACCAGAGTTGATTTCGATCTCAGAATGTTGGGGGTAGGCTTAGAGGGAATACGGGTGCTCAGTGATGGGTCGTTTCAAGCCGACCCATCACCCCCCGTGTTGGTCGTGGGCTAGTTTGAATCGTTACACTCCCCCACGCCGCCCGCCAAGCTGTTAGCTTTCAGGCATGGCGAAGAAGAAGCCCAAGGATAAGGCGATCAAAGTACCCCAAGGCGGTCGCCTCTCTCACGCGGGACCAGGAGAAACTGTTCACGTTTCTTCGAGTTCCCGGCCGAGCACTGGAAGCACGTCCCTACGACGAACGTGATCGAGTCCACGTTCGCCACCGTGCGGCTCAGGCAGCGGGTGACCAAGGGCGCGGGCTCGAGGACGAAGGGACTGGTGCTGGTCTACAAGCTCCTCGACATGGCCGAGAAGCGCTGGCGCCGGCTCGATGGTTTATCAGCTCTTGCCGCTCGTGAGGGCTGGAGCCGCCTTCAAGGACGGAGTGCTCGTAGAGCGAGAGGATACCGAGGACCGGAAGGAAGCCGCCTGATCATGCCGCGAGCCCCGATCCACAACTTTTGACAATAGCTCCTTCATCCACCGGCGATACTGAGCCGTGTTGATGAGATCAAGCTGGTGCGCACGGTAGATCATCGCGCTGATGCGACGGTTCTCGACGGTGACCCTTTCGCGGTGCCGAGCGCAACGATTCGTGGCTCGCCATCGAAGGTTGAAAAGGCGTCGATCTGCCGTGCGTCGTCCTCGATCTCTGTGATGATCACGCCCGCGTTCTCAAGAACACGGACAACCTGTCGGATCGGCCCCTGTCCGAGTCCCCACCGTTCACGGCACCGCTCTGCCGCTGCCTCGATTTGGTCCGGGGTGGCCGCCCGGATGACGGGCACGTCGTAGGAGGGTAGGCGCACCGTGGACTGGATGTGCCGAACCCACGATGCGAGTAGGGTAACGTGGGCCCGGATTCGGTTCTGCAAGCGCTGCGATGTTGCCCGCTGGCTGCGAAAGTTGGGCCTCGAATCGTCTAGCTGAACCGTCTCGGCCCAGAAGACCGGAGGGGTCACATGCAGGACATCGCATAGAGCATCAACGACCTCCGCGTCGGGCTCACCCTGATTGTTCTCGTACAGCGAGATTGACGCTGCCGACAACGCCACCTGATCGGCTAGCTCGCGCTGATTCAGGTTGCGGAGCAAACGAATGACTCGGAGCTGTTCGCCACGGAATGCCACTTACGCCCCTTTCGTTTCGTCCTTGTTCCTCTGGGCCTCGCGCTCGGCTTCCTCGCGGGCCCGCTCTTCCTGCTCATCGCCGACCGGCGCAGGAGGCGGAGTGACCGGGTCCTGGTCAAGCGTGATTGGCCGATCGCCGTCGAGCGGGATTCGACACGCGTCGGTCACTGTACCGTCCTGCTCGACCTGGGCCAGCTTGATCGCGCGTGGAAAGCCCTTTTGTTCGTTTCGACGACAACCCGGAAGATCGCTGTAGGCGTAGGACTGTCGAACAGGTCAAACGCGATCTGTAGTTCAACGACCTCTTTCGCGTCGGGCACAGCGTACCATTCCGGGGCCTCCTGGTCCGCGTCGCCTCTGTACTGGGTCTCTCCCCCAGCGGCTACTACGCCTGGCTGAGCCGTCCGCCGTCCTTCAGAGCGCTCGGCGACCAACGCCTGAAGCGTCGGATCAGGCAGATCCACAGCGAGAACCGGGGCGTGTACGGCCAGCCCCGGATCCACGCCGAGCTCAAGGACGAGGGCGTGCGGGTGGGAGGCAAACGAGTCGCGCGGCTGATGCGCGAAGCGGGCCCTCGCGACGCGAGCCGGCGCAGGTGGGTCGTGACGACCAGAAGAGACCCCGATGCGCGCCCGGCGCCGGACTTGGTCGAGCGAGACTTCGCCGCCGAGGGGCCAGACCGGCTGTGTGTGGCCGACATCACCTACGTCCCGACCTGGGCGGGCTTCCTGTATCTGGCCGTCGTCGTGGACGCGTGGAGCCGGCGGGTCGTGGGCTGGTCCATGGCGACGCATCTGCGCAGCACGCTCGTGCTGGACGCGCTGGAGATGGCGCTCGGCCGGCGCCGTCCGAAGGGGGTGATCCACCACTCCGACCAGGGACACGCAGACCACTTCCATTGCCTTCGGGCTGCGTTGCAAGCAGGCCGGCGTCAGGCCCTCGATGGGCTCGGTCGGCGACGCCTACGACAACGCGCTGTGTGAGAGCTTCTTCGCCACCCTCGAGTGTGAGCTATTCGAGCGCCAGCGTTTCCGGACCCAGGCCCAGGCCAGGATGGCCATATTCGACTTCATCGAGGGCTTCTACAACCCGCGCCGGCGGCACTCCGCCCTCGGCTATCTCTCGCCCGCCGACCACGAGAGGAGGTATGCTCACAGGAGCTCAGCCGCCGCTTGAAATCGTAGCCCTAAACCGTCCACGAAAACGGGGCAACTCCACCGCGAACTCCGCCTGATTGGTCCTCACGAACTCGTAGACTTTGGGGGTACCCAGTCGGTCTCCCGAGCGAACCAGGCCGCGGCTTTTTTTAGGATCTCCCGCTCGATCCGAAGCTGCTTCACCTCCCGGTGCAACAGCCGCAACTCCTCGCGCTCCGCCGTCCTCAGGCCGTCGGAGCGCAGACCCTCGTCCAGGTCAGCCTGCTTGACCGAGTTGCTTGATCGTCTGCGCCGTCGGCTCGAACTCACGCGACAGCGACTCGGGCGTGCGACCAGCCCGCACGAGCGCCGCCATCTGCTCGCGAAACTCCGGTGGGTAGAGCGATCTTGATCGTGCCATCGTGGACTCCTTACGTGGTGAGGGCCGATGGCTTCCCCCTACCGCCCCGTGCTCCCGAACCCACCATCCCCGCGCTTCGTCTCCGGCAACTCCGCGCGCTCATCCCAAGCGAATCGCGCCACCGGCGCGACCAGCAACTGCGCGATCCTCTCGCCGTGGTCGATGGTCTGCGGCTCGGCGTCGAGGTTGACCATCGGCACGAGGATCTCGCCCCGGTAGTCGGAGTCGATGGTGCCGGGGGTGTTGGGGAGCGTGAGGCCGCGCTTGGTCGCCAGGCCGGAGCGCGGGCGGACCTGCCCCTCGTAGCCGACCGGGATCGCGATCCGCAGGCCCGTCGGCACCAGCGTCCGCTGCAGCGAGCCGAGCCTGATCGCGCGCCCCGCGTTCCTCAGGTCCATGGCGGCCGCACCGGAAGTCTGGTACGCCGGCAGGTCCCAGCCCGCGGGGTAGTGCTCCATGCGCGTGACCGGCACGCGCACGTCCGGCGCCGCGTCCGCGGCCGGGCGGACCTCGAGCGACTGCCGCGCCTCACTCACGCGCCCAACACCTCCTCCACCGGCGTGTACTCCAGCGCGAAGGCCTCGGCCACGCCGGGATAGGTCACCTTGCCGTCGACGACGTTGAGGCCCAGCGCCAGCGAACGGTCGGCGCGCAGCGCTTCCTGCCAGCCGCGCTCGGCCAGGCGCATGGCGTAGGGGAAGGTGGCGTTGGTGAGCGCCAGCGTGGAGGTGTGCGGAACGGCTCCGGGCATGTTCGCCACGCCGTAGTGGATCACGCCGTCCACCTCGTAGATCGGGTCCTCGTGCGTGGTCGCCTTGATGGTCTCCACGCAGCCGCCCTGGTCCACCGCCACGTCCACTATCACGCTGCCGTTCATCATCGTGGCCAGGTCGTCGCGCCGCACCAGATTGGGCGCCTTCGCCCCGGGCAGCAGCACCGCGCCGATGACCAGGTGCGCGCGCGCGATCTCGTCCAGGATGTTGTGGCGGTTGGAGTACTTGGTGGTGACGTTGGCGGCCATGACGTCGGCCAGGTAGCGCAGCCGGTCCAGCGACACGTCCAGGATGGTCACCTGGGCGCCCAGGCCCGCGGCCATCTTGGCCGCGTTGGTGCCCACGATGCCGCCGCCCAGGATCACCACGCGGGCGGGCTCCACGCCGGGCACACCGCCCAGCAGGATGCCCGCGCCGCCGAAGTACTTCTCCAGGTACTTGGCGCCTTCCTGCACCGCCATGCGGCCGGCGACCTCGCTCATGGGGGTGAGCAGCGGCAGCTCGCCCGACTCCAGTTGCACGGTCTCGTAGGCTATCGCGACCGCGCCCGAATCCATGACCGCGCGGGTCAGCTCCTCGTCGGCCGCGAAGTGGAAGTAGGTGAAGAGCACCTGGCCCTCGCGCATGCGCGGCCACTCGACCGCGATGGGCTCCTTCACCTTCATGATCATCTCGGCGCGCTGCCACGCGTCGTCCACCGACACGATCTGCGCGCCCACGGCCGTGTACGCCTCGTTCGGGAAGCCGCTGCCCAGGCCGGCGCCGTTCTCGACGAGCACGGTGTGGCCCGCGGAAGCCAGCGCCTCCGCGCCCGCGGGCACGAGCGCGATGCGGTTCTCGTTGGCCTTGATCTCCTTCGGGACGCCGATGATCATCGCGTCGTCATTCTCCTGTGGATGGTCCCATGGGCCCAAGCTGCAACAGTACCTGCCGGTCCGGGTCGAACGCCACGGCCGCCGCCCGCGCCGCGTCCTCCGCGCTGACCGCGTCGATCTTCGCCGCCAGCTCGTCCGGCGTGAGCCACGGCTCGCCGTAGAGCTCCGCGCCCACCAGACGCTGCAGCCGCGCGCTGGTCGACTCCAGGGACAGCAGCAGGCTGCCCTTGAGTTGGTTGCGGCCGTCCTCCAGCTCGTCGGCGGTCAACCCCTCGGCCGCGAGCCTCCGGCACTCGTCGCGCAGCGCGTCGGTGGCGCGCTCCGCCCACTCGGGGCGGGTGCCCAGGTAGGCGCCCGCCACGCCCGCCAGGCGATAGAATGCCTGGAACGCGTAGACCGTGTAGGACAGCCCCAGCTCCTCGCGGATGCGCTGGAAGAGGCGCGAGCTCATGCCGCCGCCGAACGCGTTCGAGACGAGCACCATGGCGTAGCGCAGCGGGTCCGCGTGGCCGGGCGTGGGGCACGCGGCGACGATGTGCGTCTGGGCGGTGTCGCGCTCGACGCGCGTGTGTCCGGGCTGCGGGACGGTGGGCAACGGGATGTCCTCGGCGTCGGCTCCGTCGTCCCCCGCGCCGGCCTCGAACAGGCGCCCGACCAAATCCACGAACTCGGAGTGATCCACGTTGCCGGCGGCCGCCACGACCATGCTGCGAGCGCCGTACGCGGAGCCGTGCAGCTCGCGCAGGTCCGCGACGGTGAGCGCGCCCACGGTGTCGCGCGTGCCCAGGATGGGCCGCCCGTAGGGGTGTCCGGGCCACAGCCGCGCGCCGTGCAGCTCGAAGACGAGGTCGTCGGGGGTGTCGTCCACCTGCGCGATCTCCTCCAGCACCACCTCGCGCTCCAGCGCCAGATCCTGCTCGCGCAGCAGCGGGTTCAGCACGAGGTCGGAGAGCACGTCGAGCGCCACGTCCAGGTCGGTGTCCAGGACGCGCGCGGTGTAGGCGGTGTGTTCGCGGGAGGTGTAGGCGTCGAGGGAGCCGCCGCGGCTCTCCAGCTCGATGGCGAAGTCGCGCGCGCTGCGGCGCTCGGAGCCCTTGAAGACCATGTGCTCGAGCAGGTGGCTCACGCCCAGCCGCTCGGGCGCCTCGTGGGCGCCGCCGGCTCTCACCCACACGCCGGTCGACACGGAACGCACGCCGGGAACGCGCTCGGTGAGCACGGTGAGGCCGCCGTCCAGCACCGTGCGCGCGAACGCCGGCTCCTGCGCAGCGGCGCGCGCCGACCCCAGGGGCCGGACGCGCGCCGTCTTGTTCCGCGCCGAAGGCGTCATCCGCCGTCGCCTTTCGGCGACGCGGCCGGAACCCGGTACAGGACGCCGTGCCTCAGGCGGAGGGAGCCTCCGCCAGCGGGGCCTCGGCCCCTGCCTCCGCCAGCGCCGCCTTGCGGGACAGCCGCAGCCGCCCCTTCTCGTCGATCGCGAGCAGCTTCACCTTGGTGATGTCGCCGCTCTTGAGGACGTCCTCCGTGCGCTCGGTGCGGCCTTCCTGGAGCTCCGAGATGTGGCACAGGCCCTCGGTGCCCGGGATGATCTCCACGAACGCCCCGAAGGCCGTCGTGTTCTTGACCACGCCCTCGTAGATCAGGCCCACCTCGGGCTCCTGGGTAATGGCCGATACCATCTCGCGGGCGCGCTCGCCGCCCACACCGCCGGGGCTCGATATCGTCACCGTGCCGTCGTCTTCCACGTTCAACTCGGCGCCCGTCTGCTCCTGGATGGAGCGGATCGTCTTGCCCTTGGGGCCGATCAGGTCGCCGATCTTCTCGGGGTTGATCTTCACCGTGATGATCCGCGGCGCGTGCTCGTGCAGCTCGTCGCGGTGCGTGGAGATCGCCTTCTCCATCTCGTCCAGGATGTACAGCCGGGCGCGGTTGGCGCGCTGGAGCGCCTCCTTCATGATGTCCAGCGTAAGGCCCTCGATCTTGATGTCCATCTGGATCGAGGTCACGCCCTCGCGCGTGCCCGCCACCTTGAAGTCCATGTCCCCGAGCGCGTCCTCCACGCCCAGGATGTCGGTCAGGACCGCGACCTTGTCGCCTTCCTTGACCAGCCCCATGGCGATGCCGCCGCACGCCGCCTTGATGGGCACGCCGGCGTCCATAAGCGAGAGCGACGCGGCGCATACCGACGCCATCGAGCTCGAGCCGTTGGACTCCAGCACCTCGCTCACGATGCGGATCGTGTAGGGGAAGTCCTCGTACGCCGGCAGCAGCGGCTGGATGGCCCGCTCCGCCAGGATGCCGTGGCCGACCTCGCGCCGCGACGTGCCCCGGATGGGCTTCGCCTCGCCGGTCGAGAAGGGCGGGAAGTTGTAGTGCAGCATGAACGACTTGGTGATCTCCTGCTGCACGTCGATCGAGTCGATGCGCTGCTCGTCGCGCGGCGTGCCCAGCGTCACCGCGCCCAGCGCCTGCGTCTGCCCGCGCGTGAAGAGCGAGGATCCGTGCGCGCGCGGCAGCAGCTTGACCTCGGCGCTGATGTCGCGCACGTCGTCCAGGCCGCGGCCGTCGATGCGCGTGCCGTCGGCCAGCACCCGGGCGCGCATGATCTCCTTCTCCATGGAGCGCACCACGTCGCCGATGTAGCGGCCGTCCTCGGGGAACTCCTCGGCGAGCGCCTCCCCTACGTCGTCGCGGATGGCGCGGATCGTCGCGCTGCGCTCGGCCTTGTCGCCTATCTGGAGCGCGTCGGCCACCCTGTTGCCCACCAGCTCGCGCACGCGGCCGTCCAGCTCTTCGCTGGCGCCCACCGGGGTCCACTCCATGGTTTCCTGGCGCAGCCCGTGTATGAACTCCTCCTGGAGCGCGATCAGCTCCTTGATGCCCGCGTGCGCCGCCTGCAGCCCCTCGGCGATCTCATCCTCGGGCACCTCCAGCGCGCCGCCCTCGACCATCATGATCGCGTCGTCGCTGCCCACTACGACCACTTCCACGTCGCTGAACTCGAGCTGCTGGAAGGTGGGGTTCAGGATCCACTGGCCGTCGATGCGGCCCAGGCGAACCGCCGCCACGGGCGTCTCGAAGGGGATCTTGGACATGTTGAGCGCGATGGAGCCGCCCAGCAGCCCCAGCACGTCGGCGTCGTTCTCCTGATCCGCCGAGAGCACGAGCACGTGCACCTGCGTCTCGTTGCGGAACTGCTTGGGAAACAGCGGCCGGATGGGCCGGTCTATCTGGCGCGCCGAAAGGATCTCCTTCTCGCCCGGCCGCCCCTCACGCTTGAAGAACCCGCCCGGGATCTTGCCCGCCGCGTAGGTCTTCTCGCGATACTCCACCGTGAGGGGGAAGAACGGCAGGTGCGTCGGTCGGTCCTGGGCGGTGGCGGTACACAGCACCGCGGTGTCACCGTACTGGATGTAGCAGGAGCCATGCGCCTGCTTCGCCATCTTGCCCGTCTCCAGAATGAGCGGCCGTCCGGCGAACGTCGTTTCTTTTCTTCTGTGCATTCTCTTTCCTGTCGTCGTGCGGGGCGCCCTCATGGCGCGCCGCTGATTGCTTACTGCCTATGCGACGACGGGACCCAGGCCGGTCGTGCCCGACCGAGAACGGTCACCCGCTCCCGGCCTGCACGCCCGACGGCCCCGTCTCTGCCCGAAGCGGGCGCACCTTTGCGGCGCTCGCTCGGGTTGGCCCTTGGCACCCTAGTGCCGCAGGCCCAGGTCCTCGATCAGCGCGCGGTACCGTTCAACGTCGGTACGGCGCAGGTACTCGAGGAGGCGCCGGCGCTTGCCCACCATCTTCAGCAGGCCGCGGCGGCTGTGGTGATCCTTGTTGTGCGTGCGGAAATGGCCGGTCAGGTCGTTGATGCGCGCGGTCAGGAGCGCGACTTGTACCGGGGCGCTCCCCCGGTCGTTCTCGTGCAACTGGTACTTCTGGATAACGATGTTCTTGTCGATCGGCATGAAACGTTGCCTCCGCGAGAGTCTACGCTGATCGGGAAGCGAAACTTCGATGTAAGTTTTCGCAGCCTGAAAGGATAGCGGGCAACGACGCGTCTTTCAAGATCCCTGCAGAACGGAGTAGTGGGTCAGCTTCCTCTAGCTGACCCACTACTCGCGGCGGCAGCCCTCCACGCTCGCCGGCCTCTTCAACGGCGGCCGCCCGAAAACCC
>JBDLIA010000078.1 GCA_039715185.1 Gemmatimonadota bacterium | reverse complement strand
CCGACCGGCGCGAGCGCGGGGTGATAGACGCCGGCCACCACCGGCGCGGACGCCGCCCCCCCGACGTTGGCCATGCTCCCGGTCGCGAAGAAGAACAGCGGCGCCCGCAGCAACCGCGCCACCACCAGTAGCACCGCCGCGTGGATGGCGATCCACACCATGCCGGCGGCCAGGAACATCGGCGCGTCCAGCACCGCCCTCAGATCCGCCTGGGCGCCGATGGCGGCGAGCAGCAGGTACAGCGCGGCGTATCCGATCCGCGAAGCCCCCGCCTCCTCCAGTTGCCGCACGGGGGTGAACGACAGCAGCAGGCCGCCGGTGACGACGATCAGAACGGTCCAGGTCGTGCCGCTTATGATCGTCGGGTCGCCCAGCGCCGGGAGGGATCTGCCCAGAGCCACCCCGGCCACGGCCGCCACGAACCCGAGCCCCACGATCATCAGCGCGAGCCGCAGGGTCACCGGCGTACGCTGCTCATCCAGCTCCGCCATGAGCCGATTCGTTTCGTCCAGCAGGTCGGCGCGCGCGTTGATGCGACGGTCGAACGCCGCCTGCCGGGCGCTCAGGAACAGCAGGATGCCCATCCACCCGTAGCCGACCACCGTATCCACCACGATGATCGGCCCCATGAGCGAGTCCGGAGTCCCCACGCTCTCCTTGATCGCCACCATGTTCGCGGTGCCGCCGATCCAGCTTCCGGACAGAGCCGCGAGCCCCTTCCACGCGTCGGGCGGCAGCGCCGATCCGAACATCAGGTAGGCGATGGGCGCGCCGATCACGATGCCCACGGTGCCCGCGACGAGCATCGCCAGGGCGACGGAGCCCAGGCGCGCGATCGCCGGCAGGTCCACGCTGATCATCAGCAGGAACAGCGACAGCGGGAGCAGATACGTCTGGATCCAGCCGTAGATAGCGGCGTCGGACGGAATGATTCCGAACGTTGTGGACAACGTGGGGATGAAGTAGGCCCAGATCACCGGGGGCATGATCTCGAAGAACCCCTTGAAGCGCTCGTAGCCGCTCAGCCAGAAGACCGCGGCGAGCACACCCGCCAGATAGGCGAAGATGTGCATGGGCTCGGTCAGGAGCGCCTGAACGGTGCCTTCCAAATCGCCTCCTCATGGGCGGACCGCTGATCGCGAGGGTCCGGGAGTCTACGGGGGACGCCGCCCGGGCGCCAACGTACGCGGCTGACGCCCGGCGGCCCTACCTGAGCCGCTGCCGAACGTCTATTCTTAAGAGCCTTGTTTTCCCCCGCGAGCATCCCAGGACGCGCCCCGGACGCGCGCGCCCCGCTCGCCCAGCGACGGAGCCGACCATGCCCGACGCCCACCCACGTTTCCCGGTCGGGACCAGGCTGCCTCGTGCGCACGAGGTGCTGGTGCTGACGGTGGTTGCCGCCGCCTGCTCCACGCCCGGCAGGGTCGGGTCGTCCCAAGCGGGGGAGGCCGATACTTCCGCGGTGGTGGAGATCGCGCCGGTTGCGACCTGCCACTGGCGGGCGGAGGCCGCCGAGCTCGCCGAGCGCCTCAGCCCACCCGACTCGGTCCGATTCTCGATCGGTGACGCCGAGGCCCTGCTCTGCTACAGCCGCCCGTCTGCGCGCGGGCGAGTCATGATCGGGGGAGACCGGGTCCCGTACGGGGAAGTGTGGCGCACCGGAGCCAACGAGCCGACGACCTTGCACCTGGGCTTCGCGGCGGACATCGCCGGGGTCCGGGTCGATCCGGGCACGTACACGCTCTACACCGTGCCCCGGCCGGGCGTGTGGGAGATCATCGTCAACCGCTCCACCGAGCAGTGGGGGGCCGAGCGCTACTACACGTCCGCGATCGAGGCGATGGAGGCGGGCCGCGGCGCCGCCCCCGCGCACGCAACGGACGCGCACGTTGAGACGTTGAGGTTCCGCGTCGCGCTGGTGGCTGCGGACACCGTGCACCTGACGCTCGAGTGGGAGGGGACGCAACTGCCGATCCCGATTCGCCGGCTGCGCTAGAGCGCCTCGTTCCCCATGCGCATCCGCCGGCGAGCGCTACATTGGCGGCATGAACAGCCCGACGATCCCCGACCTTCCGCTCGGCACGACGCTGACCTGCAAGGGGTGGCAGCAGGAGGCCGCCCTGCGCATGCTGCTCAACAACCTCCACCCCGATGTCGCCGAGGCCCGCGACGAGCTGATCGTGTACGGCGGCTCGGGCAAGGCGGCGCGGGACCCGGAGGCGCTCGCCGCCATCGTCCGCTCGCTGCGCGCGCTGGAGGACGACGAGACGCTGCTGATCCAGTCCGGCAAGCCGGTCGGCGTTTTCCGGACGCACGCCCATGCGCCGCGCGTCCTGATCGCCAACTCCAACCTCGTGGGGCGCTGGGCGACCTGGGGCCACTTTCGCGAGTTGGAGCGGGCCGGTCTGATGATGTACGGCCAGATGACCGCCGGGTCGTGGATCTACATCGGCACCCAAGGCATCCTGCAGGGCACCTACGAGACCTTCGGCGCGGTAGCGCGCGAGCACTTCGGCGGCTCGCTGGCGGGGCGCTGGGTGCTCACGGGTGGGCTGGGAGGCATGGGCGGCGCTCAGCCCCTGGCCGCCACCATGGCGGAGGGCGCGATGCTGGCCGTAGAGGTCGACGCCGAGCGCATCCGTCGCCGCGTGGAAACGGGCTACCTGGACGAGATGGCGACCGACCTGGACGCCGCGCTCGAGCGCGTCCGGACCGCCGCCGATCGGGGGGAGGCGCTGTCCGTGGGTCTGCTGGGCAACTGCGCGGACGTGCTCCCCGAGATCGCCCGCCGCGGCGTCGTGCCGGACGTGCTCACCGACCAGACCTCGGCGCACGACCCCCTGCGCTACGTGCCCACGGGGCAATCCGTGTCCGCGGCCGACGCCATGCGAGACGCCGACCCCGCCGAGTACACGCGCCGGGCGATGGAGTCCATGGCCACCCATTGCCGGGGCATGCTGGACCTGATGCGCGCGGGCGCGATCACGTTCGACTACGGCAACAACCTGCGCACCCAGGCGTTCGACGCCGGCGTGGAGGACGCGTTCGACTTCCCGGGCTTCGTCCCCGCCTACGTGCGGCCGCTGTTCTGCGAGGGCAAGGGACCGTTCCGCTGGGTCGCGCTGAGCGGCGATCCCGCCGACATCGCGCGCACCGACGACCTCGTGCTCGAGCTGTTCCCCGACGACACACACCTGGCCCGCTGGATCCGCTTGGCGCGCGAGCGGGTGCACTTCCAGGGCCTGCCGGCGCGCATATGCTGGCTGGGTCAGGGTGAGCGGGCCCGCTTCGGCCTGGCGCTGAACGACCTGGTTGCGCGCGGCGAGATCTCCGCGCCCATCGTGATCGGCCGCGACCATCTGGACACCGGCTCGGTCGCGTCCCCGTTCCGCGAGACGGAGGCCATGAAGGACGGCTCCGACGCGGTCGCCGACTGGCCCATCCTGAACGCGCTGCTCAACACCGCGTCCGGGGCGAGCTGGGTGTCCTTCCACCACGGCGGCGGCGTGGGCATGGGCAACTCCCTGCACGCCGGCCAGGTGATCGTGGCCGACGGCACGCCCGAGATGGCCACCCGGCTGGAGCGCGTCCTCACCAACGACCCCGGCATCGGCGTCGCCCGCCACGCCGACGCGGGGTACGAGACCGCCCTCGAGGCGGCCCGCGAGCACGGCATCCGCCTGCCGATGGCCGAGGGGTAGCGGTGGCCGCCCCGAATTCGCCGGGCGGCGCGGCCGGGGAGGCGCCCGTCGTGATACTGGCGGGCGCCGATGAGGTCGTGACGTGCACGGGCTCCGGAACCGACGAGGTTGTGAAGGGCGCCGCGGTCGCGCTGGCTGGCGGGCGGGTCGCCACCGTCGGCGAGCTCGCCTCTTTGCGTACGCGCTTTCCGGCGGCCGCGCTCGAGGAGCTGCCCGGCGGCGTGCTGACCCCGGGCCTGGTGGACTCGCACACCCACGCCGTGTTCGGTCGCACCCGCGCCGACGAGTACGCGCTGCGCGCCGCGGGGGTGCCGTACATGGAGGTCGCCCGCCGCGGCGGCGGCATCAACGCGTCGGTGCGGGATCTGCGGGCGCGCAGCGAGGACGACCTCGTGGAGCTGGCCGTGCCGCGCTTGATGGAGTGTCTTAGGTATGGCACGACAACCATCGAAATCAAATCGGGTTACGGACTCGATACCGGTGCCGAGCTCAAGACGCTGTCGGCCATAGGGAGGGTCGGGGAAGCGCTTCCGCTGAGGGTCGAAGCGACGTTCCTCGGTGCCCACGAGATTCCCCCCGAGCACCGCGCCGACCGCGAACGCTACCTGGCCGTTCTGGTGGATGAGATGATCCCCGCCGCGGCCGAGCAGGGCGTCGCGCGCTTCTGCGACGTGTTCTGCGAGCCCGGCGTGTTCAGCGCGCTCGAGTCGCGCACGATCCTGGAGCGCGGGGCCGAGCTGGGGCTGGTCCCCAAGCTGCACGCGGACGAGCTGGAGAACGGCGGCGGGGCCGAGCTCGCGGCCTCGCTCGGCGCCGCCAGCGCGGACCACCTCGGAGCGGTATCGCCCGCAGGGATCGCCGCGATCGCCGCGACCGCCAGATCGGCAACTCCCACGGTGGCCACGCTGCTCCCCGTGACGCTGATGTTTCTGGGCAGGAAGACCTACGCCCCGGCCCGGGCGCTGCTGGACGCCGGCGCGGTGGTGGCGCTCGCCACCGACTTCAATCCCGGCTCCTCGCCCACCCCGGGGCTGCCCATCGCGCTCACGCTGGCGTGCAGCCAGATGGGGATGAGCCCGCTCGAGGCCCTGGTGGCGGCGACCGCCGGGGGCGCCGCCGCGCTGCGCCTGGCCGACGGCACCGGCACGTTGAGCGAGGGAGCGCCCGCCGACGTGGTGTGGTGGACGGTCCCCGACCACCGCGAGATCCCGTACCACGTGGGGGTCAATCGGGTGGGGCGCGTGTGGAAGGACGGCGCCGTGGTCGTCGAGGCGGAGGCTCCGTGAGGACGCTCGTGCCCGATCTGCTCTGGCGGGGCGACCGTTTCCACGCCGGTCTCGCCGTCGACGTCGGCGCGGACGGACGCGTCGCCGCCGTGCGCGACGCCTCGCTCGCTCGCGGACGCCCCGGCGAGGTCGAGCGGCTGCACGGCAGGGCGCTCCTGCCGGGGTTCGTGAACGCGCACTCGCACGCGTTTCAGCGGCGCCTGAGGGGGCGCACGCAGTGGCGTCCGGTCAGCCACGAGCGGGCGGACTTCTGGACCTGGCGGGAGGCCATGTACGAGCTCGTCCTGCGGCTCGACGAGGACGCCCTGAGCGAGGTCACCCGCGCCTGCTTCCGCGAGATGCTGCGCGCGGGCTTCACCACCGTGGGCGAGTTCCACTACGTGCACAGAGACCGCGACGGCCGCGCGCTGGACCCCGAGGAGCGGCTTGCCCGCGCGGTCATGGAGGCCGCTCGCGACGTGGGGATCCGGTTGGTGCTCCTTCACGTGGCGTACGCGACCGGCGCGATCGGCGAGCCACTGAGCAAGCGGCAGCGGCGTTTCGCGACGCCGCGGCTGGACGAGTACCTGGAGCAGCTCGAGCGCCTGTCCGAGGCCGCGGCCGAGCACCGGGGCGTCACGGTCGGCGCCGCGCCGCACAGCATCCGGGCGGTCCCCCGCGACTGGCTGGGCGCCATCGCGGAGTGGTGCGAGCGGCGCTCCGCCCCGCTGCACATGCACGTCTCCGAGCAGCCGGCCGAGGTGGCCGCCTGCGCGGCCGCCTACGGCGCACGCCCGGTGCGCGTGCTCGCCGACGCCGGGGCGCTGTCCGGGCGATTCACCGCGGTGCACGCCACGCACCTCGACGCGGCGGAGGCGCGACTGCTCGCCGACGCGGACGCGACCGTGTGCGCCTGCCCCACCACCGAGCGCGACCTGGCCGACGGCTTTCTGCCGCTCGACCTCCTGCGCCCCGAAGGCGTCCCCATCGCGCTCGGCAGCGACAGCAACGCGGTGATCGACCCCTTCGAGGAAATGCGTTGCGTGGAGTACCACGAACGGCTCCGCACCGGCACGCGCGTCGTCGTCGCGGACCCCGCGCCGCGCGCGGACGGAGGCGATCCCGATCGCCTCGAGTGCGCGCCTCCGCTGCTCGACATGGCCACCCGCCACGGCGCCCGCTCCGTCGGCGTACAGGCGGGCGAGATCGAGCCCGGCCGGTTCGCCGATCTGGTTGCGGTCGACCTGGAGCACCCCACCCTGGACGGCTGGGCCGCGGACACGCTGGCGTCCATGCTCGTGTTTGGCTCGCCGCCGTCGGTGGTGCGCGAAGTCTGGGTCGGGGGGCGCCCCATCGGGGGCTGACCCGGCGGTCGTGTGCAACGCCGCGCCGCCGCGGCGTCCCTCCTGCAGAGCAACCACATCACGCGGGAGGGTTCATGAGATCGCTAGCCGTACTTCCACTCGCCTTCGCGGGTCTGGCGCTGGCCGCCGAGGCCCCGCTACCGACGCCGGGCGGGCCTCCGGCCACAGGCGTCGGAGTCACCATCACCGGCACCGTCAAGGACGTCGATACGGGCTCTCCCCTGGCCGGCGTCCAGGTGTTCGTCCAGGGCACCGGCATCGGCACCTTGAGCGGCGCGGGCGGAGGCTACTCGCTGCCGCTGCCGGACCGCTTCACGGGGCTGCAGATCGAGCTGCGGGCGACGCTGATCGGCTACGCCACGTCCGCCCGCACCGTTGATGTGGCCGCGGGCGCCGGTCCCGTGAACTTCGGGCTGTCCAGGCAAGCCGTCGGTCTGGAGGCGATCATCGTGGAGGGCGAAGCCGCGCCACCGCTCCGCCGAGACCAGGCCGCCAAGCAGTCCTCGGACCTCTCCCGGAACGCCACCTTCTCCGCCCCGGCGAGCCCGCAGGCGCTCAGACTACGCGGCGACGGCTGGCGCTGGGCGCCGCCCAAAGACCGCGAGGCGTACGCCTACATCGAGGAGAACGAGTTCCGCTCCCCCGGCGCGCACCCGCTGTCGACCTTCGGCATAGACGTGGACCGCGCGTCCTACGCCAACGTGCGCCGCTTCCTGCTCGGCGAAAGCCGGCTGCCGCCGGCGGACGCGGTGCGCATCGAAGAGCTCGTCAACTACTTCCCGTACGCGTACGCCGCGCCGCGCAAAGAGGTGCCCTTCGCGGTCCACACCCACGTCGCGCCCGCCCCGTGGGCGCCCGCGCACAGACTCCTGCGCATCGCCATGCGCGGACGCGAGTTCGACGAGGAGAGCCGACCGCCCAGCAATCTCGTGTTCCTGATCGACGTGTCGGGCTCGATGCAGTCCCCGGACAAGCTGCCACTGCTCAAGCAGGCGTTCCGCATGCTGGTGGGCCAGCTCGGCTCGGCGGACCGGGTCTCCATCGTCGTGTACGCGGGCGCGGCCGGGCTCGTGCTGCCGCCCACACCGGGGCACCGCAAGGACGAGATCCTGCACGCGATCGACAATCTGCAGGCCGGCGGCTCTACCGCCGGTGGCGCGGGCATCCGGCTCGCGTACCAGGTCGCGCGCAAGCGCCACATCGATGGCGGCAACAACCGCGTCATCCTCGCCACGGACGGCGACTTCAACGTCGGCGCCTCGAGCGACTCGGAGATGGTGCGGCTGATCGAGGAAAGGCGCAGGCAGGGCACCTTCCTGACCGTGCTCGGCTTCGGCACCGGCAACCTGCAGGACGCCAAGATGGAGCAGATCGCCGACCACGGGAACGGCAACTTCGCCTACATCGACAGCGCGCTGGAGGCCAAGAAGGTGCTCGTCTCGGAGGTGGGCGGCACGCTGCACACGATCGCCAAGGACGTGAAGATCCAGGTGGAGTTCAATCCCGCCGTGGTGCGCGCCTACCGACTCATCGGCTACGAGAATCGCATGCTCGCCGCCGAGGACTTCGACGACGACGATAAGGACGCGGGCGAGCTGGGCGCCGGCCACACCGTGACCGCGCTGTACGAGGTGGTGCCGGTCGGCGCGAAGTCGGACGTGGAAGCGCGCGAGCCGGGGCCGCTTCGCTACGGCGCGACCGAGGAGGACGGCGACCTCACGCCGATGAGCACCGAGCTGGCCTTCGTGAAGCTCCGCTACAAGGCGCCCGACGGCGAGCGCAGCCGCCTCATCGAGCACCCCGTCGCCAACCGTACCTACAGGGCCCGTGAGGACCTGCGCTTCGCCGCCTCGGTGGCGGCTTTCGGCATGCTTCTGCGCGACTCGGAGCACGCCGGCGCGGCGACCTGGGACCTGGTCCTGGACCTCGCCCGCGGCGCCACCGGCGACGACGAAGAGGGCTATCGGGCCGAGTTCGTTCGCATGATCGAAGCCGCGCGCGAGCTCAAGCCCATCGAAGTGCCGCTCGCGCGACGCGAGTAGGGCGCCCACGACAGGCGTCGGCGTCAGGCCGCCCGCCGCGCGCTCGCGCGGCCCGGCGGGCACGGCGTCGCCGCCGGGCCCACCAGACTCAGCGCGACCGTGGAGGCGACTATGATCAGCGCGCCCGCCACGAGCCATCCGCTCGGCACTTCGCGGTAGAAGAGCAGGCCCCAGATGGCCGCGAACGCCACCGCCAGGTAGCTGGCCGCGGTGGCGCGCCCCGCCCTTTCGCGGCGCAGGCCGATGGTCATGAAGACCTGTCCGAGCTGGGTCGCGACCCCGACGCCCACCAGCACGAGCCACTCCAGCGGGGTCGGCCACACGACCCGGGGTGCGGCTATGGGGATCGCCCCGATGGTCGCGATGAGCGAGAAGTAGAAGACAATGACCATGGTGTGGTCGGTCTCGCCCAGCTTGCGGACGGTGACGTACGCCGCCGCGCTGAACAGCGCCGCCACGAGTCCTACGGCGACCGGGACCGTGGGGAGAGACGCGCCACCGAAAAGGAAAGACGGGCGCGTGGCCAGGATCACTCCGCCCAGGCTCGCCAAGACCAGGACCACCTCGCGGCGGTGCATGCGCTCCCCGAGCGCGGCCACCGCGATGAGCGCGGCCCACACCGGATTCGTGTACTGGATCACCGTCGCGTCGGCGAGCGGCAGGTTGACGACCGCGTAGTAGAACGACGTGAGCGCTACGAAGCCGAGCACGCCGCGGAGCACCAGCAGCCCGCGGCGTCTGCCCCAACACGACACCCCCGCGCGGCGCAGCAGGCCCCAACTGATTACGAGCGTGACCACGGCGCGCACGAGCACGATCTCGCTGGAGGGCAGGCGCTGGCCCGCCACCTTGACCAGCAGCGCCATGAAGCTGAACGCGAGCGCCGACAACGCCATGTAGCGGAGTCCCCCGCCGTGGGGGATCGCGGCCGAACCACCTGAAGCGGTGTTCACGGCGCCGACCATACCCGGCTCGGTCGACGCTGACAACCGCCCTGCCACGCCGGCGCCCGCACCCCCCCGGAGAGTAGCCTGAAACTTCCCGCTCCCTGCTTCGTTCTTTTTGGCCAGAAGGAGTAGAAGCCGCGCACAGACCTCGAGCCACGGGACGGCATGTCGGTAATCGAGACGCGGGACCTATCGAAGAGCTACGGGCGAACCCGCGCCGTGGATGGCCTCGATATCGCCGTGGAGCGCGGCCAGGTGTTCGGCTTCCTGGGACCGAACGGCAGCGGCAAGACGACCACCATCGGCATGCTGCTCGGGATCATCTCGCCGACCGGCGGGAGCTTCCGCCTCCTGGGCGCCGACTCCCGAAAGGAACGCGAAGCGGCGCGCAAGCGCGTGGGCGCGACCCTCGAGCAGCCGAATTTCTACCCTTACCTGTCGTGCCGCGACAACCTCGCGCTGGTCGCCAGGGTCAAGGGCGCTCCGGCCGGCCAGGTCGCCGAAGTGCTGGAGGTGGTAGGCCTGAGCGGTCGCCAGAAGACCAAATTCGGCGCGTGCTCTCTGGGCATGAAGCAGCGTCTCGCGCTGGCGGCGACGATGCTGGGCGAGCCGGAGCTGCTCATCCTGGACGAGCCGGCCAACGGCCTCGATCCGGAGGGGATGCGGGAGATCCGCGAGATCATCGGACGCCTGGCCGAACGCGGCACCACGATCTTCCTGTCCAGCCACCTGCTGTGGGAGGTGGAACGGACCTGCACCCACGTCGCCATCATCCGGCAGGGCAAGGTCGTGACGCAGGGACCGGTCGGGGAGGTTACGGCCGGTCGGTCCGTGGTCGTGCTCGGCTCGGACGATGCGGAGGCTCTTCTCTCCCAGGTGAGGGCATTCCCCGCCGCGCAGTCGGCGACGCGCGCTGGAGACCGCGTGCGTCTGCAGATGGAGGCTCCGGATCTGGCCGCGCTAAATCGATGGCTGGCAGAGCGTAACGTGTACCTATCTCATCTATCGCTGGAACAGCGGTCCCTGGAGGATGCCTTTCTCGAAAGCACCGGCGCGGGTGCGGCCGGGATGGGAGACGTGGCATGAGTGTCGCAGCCGTGCTGGCCCGTAACGAGTTCCTGAAGACCCGCAAGCGGCGCGCCTTCTGGGTGGGCCTGGGCCTGCTCGCGCTGATCGCCACCCTCGGTTTCGGCGAGGACTTCCTGGACGCGAGGCGCGAGGGAGACGGAAGCTTCGCGCTGCCGGGAGCGTGGAGCGAGATCCTGGGTGAGCCCACCCAGGTCCCCCTCATCTTCGGGGCGGTCGTGCTGATACTCCTCGCCGCCAGTGAGTTCTCATGGCGTACCGGCCGCCAGAACGTCATCGACGGGCTGACGCGCGGGCAGTGGTACTGGGGCAAGACCTTTGCCGTCGTCCTCACCGCCCTGGCGTTTGTCGGCATGTACATATCCATCGGCGGTACCCTCGCGCTCATGAGCACCGACCTCGGGAGCGGCGACGGGATCGTGCGCGCGGGGCAGCTGCAGGCGATCGGCGCGGTCGTGCTTTCCTACGCGGGCTACGCGTCGCTGGCGCTGCTGGTCGCCACGACGGTGCGCAGCACCGGCGGCGCGATGGCGATCTGGTTCTTCTACGTGGCGTTCGGCGAAACCCTGCTGCGCGGCGGCATCGGCAAGCTTTGGGAGGGCGCGCGCCCGTACCTGACCTACCTCCCGATCGCCTCCTTCGACCAGCTACGCAACTACCTGATGTTCGACCCCGACAGGCTCGCGGTGGTAACCGCGGCGCGGCTCGAGGCGGGCAGGGCCGCGCCCACGGTCGGCGACGCGTCGATGCTCGCGCTGGTCGCCGCGGCCTGGGCGACGGCGTTCGTCGTCATCGGCTTCCTGGCGTTCCGGAGACGCGACATCTAGGCTCCCGGGCGGATTCTTCTCCCGTACCGAGGTCGAGCCATGTCGTGGTCTTTTCGCGCGCCCAGCAGGGCGCTGGCGTTCGCCGTCCTCCCCGCCCTGCTGGCGGCCCCGACACCGGCGGGGGCGCAAGCGGGATCGGCCGCGGGAGTGGCAGCCGCGCGCGCGCATCGGACCGCGCACGCCGGGGCGATCCTGAGCGAATTCGCCGAGCTACTGGCCATCCCCAACGTCGCCGCCGACGACCTCAACATCCGCCGCAACGCGGACTGGCTCGTCGCGGCGCTCGAGCGACGCGGCGTTCGCGCGCGCACGCTCGACGGCCTGGGGGGCCCTCCGCCCGTATACGGCGAGCTCGCCGTACCGGGCGCCGAGCGGACGCTCATCTTCTACGTGCACTACGATGGCCAACCCGTGGACACGGCGCGCTGGACGGACCCGCCGTGGCGGCCCACGCTCCGCACCGGGCCCGTCGAGGCCGGCGGCGAGCGCGTCGCGCTGCCGCCGCAAGGAGCCTCGACCGACGCGGTAGACCCCGAGTGGCGCATCTACGCCCGCGGCGCGGGCGACGACAAGGCGCCGGTCCCGGCCATCCTCGCGGCGCTCGACGCCCTGGACGCGGCCGGCTCGAGGCCCTCATCGAACCTGAAGTTCTTTTTCGAAGGTGAGGAGGAAGCCGGATCGGGCCACCTGGAGGACATACTGCGCGCCAACGCCGAGCTGCTCGCGGCCGACGCCTGGCTGATCATGGACGGGCCCGTCCACCAGAGCCGCAGGCCCCAGCTTTTCTTCGGCGTGCGCGGCTACACGGGACTGCAGATCACCGTTTACGGCGCGAATCGGTACCTGCACAGCGGACACTACGGCAACTGGGCGCCCAATCCGGCCCTGGAGCTCGCCCGGCTGCTCGCGTCCATGAAGGACGCCGACGGTGCCGTGCTGATCGAGGGCTTCTACGATGATACAGAGCCCGTCGGCGCGGCCGAGCGCGAGGCGATAGACGCCATGGCCCCGTTCGACGCGCGGCTGAGGGCGGAGCTGGGCCTGGCGGCTACCGAGGCCGGCAACGCTCCTTATCTGGAGCGCATGCTGATTCCGTCCCTGAACATCAGGGGGTTTCAGTCCGGGACGGTCGGCGCCACGGCGCGCAACGTGATTCCGCCCTCCGCGTCCGCGTCGATCGACGTTCGATTGGCGAAGGGCAACGACCCCGAGCGCATGCTCGACCTGGTCGAGGCGCACGCGCACGCCCAGGGGTACCACGTGGTGCGCTCGGATCCCGACTCTGCAACGCGCATGCAACACGCGCGCATCGCCCGGGTGGATCGGTTCCCTGGCTACCCGGCCGCGCGCGTGAGCCTGGACACGCCCATCGCGCGCTCGGTGATCGAGGCGACCCGGGTCGCGGCGGGCGCGGAGCCGGTGCTGGCGCCCACCCTCGGCGGCTCGCTGCCCCTGTATCTGTTCGGGGAGATCCTGGCCACCCCTGCGGTGGGCGTCCCCATCGCGAATCACGACGACAACCAGCACGCGCCCGACGAGAACCTCCGCATCGCGAACTTATGGTACGGGATCGATCTGGTTGCGGCGTTGATGACGATGTAGGAGAAGCCACCCGGTCGCACGCCGCTCCTTTCGCCCGGCCCCGGCCGGACCATAGCTTCGCGGTCCGCCAAACGCCGAAGCCCACCCCCAATCCGGACGAACGACATGACCCGACGTCGCCTTTCGACCTTTGCCGCGCTCGTCGCGGCGGCTGCCCTCTCGGCCTGCTCAGGCGCGGTCGGCCAGGACTCCGACTCTCGGCCCGCGCCGCGCGGCCAGCGAAGCGACGCCGACGACGGCATCAAGCCCTACGCGGATGTCGTGCCCGCGACCGCGCAGACGGACTCGGGGATGTTTCACGTGCACCGGGTGGACGAGAAGGTCCTTTTCGAAATCCCAAACGACATGCTGGACACGGAAATCCTGCTCGTAACGCGTATCGCCAAGGCGGCCGCCAACGTGCGCTACGGGGGCGAGAAGGAGAACACGCAGGTCGTCCGCTGGCAGCGCATGGGGGACGACATCCTGCTCCGTACCGTCTCGCACAACAACGTGGCGGACGATTCCCTGCCGATCTTCGAGGCGGTTCGCAACTCCAACTTCGAGCCCATCGTCGCGTCCTTCGGCGTCGCGGCTCTGTCGGAGGACTCCGGCGCCGTCGTTGTCGACGTGACGGACCTCTTCACCAAGGACGTGCCCGTTCTGGGGCTGCGGAGCAACCGTCGGACCAACTTCGGTGTGCGCCGGTTGGATGAGAACAGGACCTTCGTGAACTGGGTGAAGAGCTACCCCCGCAACGTGGAGATCCGCAACACGCTCACCTACGAGGCCACGCAGGCGCCCTCGCAGGGCACTACCAACGCCATCTCGCTGGAGATGAACCATTCGATGATCCGGCTGCCGGATGATCCGATGACGCCGCGGCCGTGCGACGAACGGGTCGGCTTCTTCAGCGTGCAGCAGGTCGACTTCGGCGCCGACGCGCAGCGCGCCGAGGGCCGCTGCTTCATCACCCGCTGGCGCCTGGAGCCTGTGGATACGGCCGCCTTCAACCGCGGCGAGCTCGTGGAGCCGGTCAAGCCGATCGTCTACTACATCGACCCGGCCACACCAGAGAAGTGGCGTCCGTACCTGAAGCAGGGCGTGGAGGACTGGAACGCCGCCTTCGAGGTGGCCGGCTTCCGCAACGCCATCCGCGCGATGGACCCGCCCACCCCCGAGGAGGACCCGGAGTTCAGCCCGGAAGACGCGCGCTACAGCGTCATCCGATATTTCTCCTCGCCGGTGCAGAACGCATACGGCCCGCACGTGCACGACCCGCGCACGGGTGAGATCCTGGAGTCCGACATCGGCTGGTTCCACAACGTGATGAACCTGCTGCGAAACTGGTACTTCGTGCAGACGGCGGCGGCCAATCCCGATGCTCGCACGCCGGAGTTCGGCGACGACGTCATGGGCGAGCTGGTGCGCTTCGTTTCGGCGCACGAGGTCGGCCATACGCTGGGGCTGCCGCACAACATGAAGGCGAGCGCCGCGTATCCCGTGGACTCGTTGAGGTCCGCGGCGTTCACGTGCCGCATGGGCACCGCGCCCAGCATCATGGACTACGCCCGGTTCAACTACGTGGCGCAGCCGGAGGACGCCGGCGTCTGCTTCGGCCCGGCGATCGGAGAGTACGACAAGTATTCCGTCGCGTGGGGGTATCGGCCGATCCTCGACGCCGACATCGAAGCGCAGAAGCCCACGCTCGACGGGTGGATCGAGGAGCGCGCGGGCGATCCCATGTACATGTTCGGCAACCCCAGCGCAACCGATCCTACCTCCCTGACGGAAGCGATCGGTGCCGACGCCATGGAGGCCAGCACCTACGGCATCGACAACCTCAAGAGAATCCTCCCGCGCATCACCGACTGGGTGTTCGAAGAGGGCGAGCCATGGAACACCCCGCAGGAGCTCTACAATCAGGTTCTGGGGCAATGGAACCGCTACATGGGCCACGTCGTCACGAACATTGGCGGCGTCACGCGCACGCGGAAGCGGCAGGGCCAGGACGGGGCGGTGTACACGCCCGTCGCCGCCGAAACGCAGCGCCGCGCCATGGCCTTTCTTACCGAGCAGGCGTTCGCGACACCGGAGTGGATGCTCGAGCGCGAGTTGCTGTCTCGCGTGGAGCACGGCGGTACCATCGACCGACTGCGCGCCCGCCAGGTCGGCGTCCTGAACAACGTCCTCAACCCCAGCCGCATGCAGCGGCTCGTCGAGGCCGGAGTGCTGGCGGACGGGGACAACTACTCCCTGGGGGAAATGCTCGGCGACGTACGTGACGCCGTCTGGACGGAGCTGCGGAGCGGCGGCGCCATCGACCCGTTCCGGCGCAACCTGCAACGAGGCTGGATCGATCGCATGGCGTTCCTGCTCAACGAGGAACCGCCGCCGCCGCCGGCCTTCTTGCGCGGCGGCGACAACTTCACGCCGGTCCACGCCAGCCAGTCGGACGTGCGCGCGTTCGCGCGGGCCGAGCTGGAGGCGGTGCAGGCGCGGATCCGAAACGCGCTGCCCGGAGTCCGCGACGCGACCAGCCGGATCCACCTGCGTGACGCGCGGGTGCGCATCGCCCGCGCGTTGGACCCCGAGGGCTAGGTGTGCCGGCGCGGAAGTCCCGTGTGCACCGAGGCGCGTGATGCGCCCGCGCGGCAAGGCGGAACGACGCGCCGTAGCCGTCGCTACGGCAAGGAGTTCCAACGCCGCAGCCGCGGGATGCAGCGCGGGCCGAATGCCTACGGGACTTCTG
>JBDLIA010000077.1 GCA_039715185.1 Gemmatimonadota bacterium | reverse complement strand
GAGAATCCGGATCCGGGGCCGCCGGTCAAGTTCGTCCCGAGTCACGCCGACGACCCCAAGGTCCTGCTCGGCACCGCCGAGGAGTGGGTGCTCTACAACAACTCGCTCACCCTGTGGGGGCACAGGGATCTGGAGCGCTTCCCGCAACCGGGGGCTTACGGTGGCCACCGCATTTCCTATCCGATCGGGCGCGCGGACGGCCAGAAGCGTTTCACCGAGGACCCCGCGTTCCAGATCACCGCCAAGGGCAACGATCACCCGTTCCACATCCACATCAATCCGGCGTGGGTGATCCGCATCGACGTGCCCGACGAGAACGGCGTGCTGCACAACATCCTGGACAGGCCGCGCTGGATGGACACGTTCCCGATCCCACGCAACGGCGGGCGGGTCGTCTTCCGCACGCGCTTTCTGGACTTTACGGGCACTTGGGTGCACCACTGCCACATCCTGCTCCACGAGGACAACGGGATGATGCAGACGATGGAGTGCACCGACGACGCGGCGCGCGCGGACTACAACCCGCGTCGGCGGGTGGCCTCGCATTCCATGAGCGGGCCCGAGGTGGACGGCATCTATCCGCCGCCATCGCTGGAGTTGATGTATCGGCAGAGCATGTGCTTCGTGGACCCGAGCCCGACCACGGGGCAGGTGTATCCGGGCTTCGAGCTGGAGGTGCCCACGCTCGAGGACGCCGCGCCCGAGGCGGGGTAATGCGCAGGGTGGGGCTCGCGGCGGCGGTGCTCTTGGCCGCCGCCGTGGGATCGACGCCGGTCGCCGCGCAGGTGGCCTCCGGCGCCGTCTCGGGCCGCGTGGTGGACGCAGACGGCAGGGGGGTGGCCGGCGCGTCGGTGCTGGTCGCCTCCGACGCTCTCCTGGGCACGCGCGAGGCGCACACCGACGCTCTGGGCGCGTTCCGGCTGGCCGACCTGCCGGTGGGGACGTACCGCGTCGAGATCCGCGCGCTTGGGCGTCGGGGCGTCGTTTACGAGGGCGTGCCGGTCGAGCTCGGCGCCACGGCCGCGCTGCCCGTGGCGCGCCTGGAGGTGGCCGCCGTTCCCCTCGCCCCGCTGGAAGTCAGCGTCGATGCGACCGGCATCGACCCCTACAGCACCGCCACCTCGACCACCCTCGCGGCGCGCGACTTGGAGCGGCTGCCCGCGGGCCGCGACTATGCCTCCCTGGTGGCGCTGCTCCCCCACGCCAACCAGAGCTTCTACGGCGACCCGGTCAACGTCGCCGGCGCCACCGGCCTGGAGAACGCCTACTACATCGACGGCGTCAACGTCACCGATCTCTATCGTGGCCGGACCTTCACGGCGCTGCCGTTCGACGTGGTCGAGGCGGTGCAGGTGGTCGAGGGCGGCTACTCCGCGAAGTACGGGCAGGCGCTGGGCGGCATCGTCAACGTCGTGACCCGCTCCGGGCTGGCGGAGCCCGGGCTCTCGGGATTCGCCTACTGGTCCGGCGACGACGTGTCGGCGACCCCGCGGCCCGAGCCGGGCGTGGCCGCGCGCACGGACCGCGTCGACTACGACCTGGCCTTGAGCCTCGGGGCCGCGCTGCTGCCCGGGCGACTCGCGGGGTTCGCCGCCTACAACCCCACCTTCAGGCGCGCCGACGTCGGCCTGACGGGCCTCGGGATGGAGGAGGAGGAAGAGACGCGGCACGTGTTCGCGACGAGGCTGGACTGGCGCCCGGCCGAGGCGTGGGACGTCGCGCTGTCGGTGTTCGGAGATCCCTCGAGCCGCCGCGTGGTGAGCCCGCCGTCCGGCACGGTGCGACTGGTCAACCCCGACCCGATCCTCAGCGACCACCGCGACGGGGGCGTGAACGCCTCCCTGCACGCCACGTGGCGCGCCCGCCCGGGGTTGTCGCTGAGGGGCTCGTTGTCGCGCCACGGGGGCCGCGAGGACATCGAGGGCGCGACCGAGCTCGGCCGCACCGAGCCCGCGTTCATCGACCGCACGGGCGCCCCGCAGATCGTCCTGTCCGGGGGCAACGCCACCGACCAGCGCATCCGCAGCGCCCGCACCGGCGCGCGCGTCTCGGCGGAGCTGGCGCTCGGCCGGCACTCCCTCGAAGCCGGAGCGGAGTTCCAGGACAACCGCCTGGAAGTCCGCATCGAGGAGAACCCCGGGCAGATCATCCGGGTCGCCGACGCTCGCTACGAGGTCACCTTCTTCCGCCAGGACGTAACCGTCCGCAACCGCGTCGCGACGCTCTACCTCCAGGACTCCTGGAGCCCCCTGGACGCGCTGACGGTCAACGCCGGCTTGCGCTGGGACGGGCAGTACCTGATCGACCAGGAGGGCGACGTCGGGCAGCGCCTGACGGACCAGCTTCAGCCGCGCCTGGGCGTGATCTACCGGCCCGGTTCGGGCGAGCGGCACAAGCTGTTCGCGCACGCCGGCCGGTTCTATCAGCAACTGCCGCTCTACTGGTCGACGCTCGCGCTCGCCGGGTTCGACCAGCGGCAGGAGTTCCACAGCGTCGACCCCAGGGACGGAGGCGCGCCGGACTCCGTCACCGTGTTCGCCGAGCCGGACGAGATACGCGGGGGAGTCGACGGCCTGGAGGGAGAGCATCACGACGAGTACGTCGCGGGCTACGAGGCGGTCGTGGCGCGCGGCACGAGCCTCACTCTGCGCGGCGTCCACAGGAGGCTGCGGCGCAGCATCACCGCGGCGTTCAGGCCCGACGGGACGTTCGCAGGCGGCAACCCCGGCTTCGGCCCGCTCGACCACCTGCCGCGCTCCACCCGCGAGTACGACGCGCTGGAGTTGACCCTGCGCAGGCGCGGCGCGCGCCACTCGCTGCTCGCGTCGTACGTGCTGTCGCGCAACCGCGGCAACTATCCGGGGCTGCTGGCGGCGGACGCGGGCGGGCTGCGGGGCGGGAGCTTCGGCCCCAACAACAACATGGCCACGTACTTCCCGGTGCAGCAGGAGAACGCCGACGGGCCGCTGCCGAACCATCGCCCGCACGTCCTCAAGCTGCTGGGGAGCGTGGATGTGGGCGCGGGCTTCGGGGTCGGCACGACGCTGGCGGTGACCAGCGGGACGCCGGTGAGCGAATTCGGGCGGGTACCCGGCGGCTTCAACACGCCGCTGTTCCTGGCGCCGCGCGGCTCGGAGGGGCGGACTCCGACCACCTGGGATCTCGGCCTGCGGCTGCGCTACGCGTGGGCGGCGCGGCGTGGGGGCGCGGGCAGGGTCATCCTCGACCTGCTGCACCTGGGCAATCCGCAGGACGCGGTGCGCATCGACCAGCGGCGCTTCAACGCGTCACGCGGGTCCCCCTTCGGCACGTTCGATCAGATCGTCGCGAACCAGGTCGGGGAGCGGTCCGCGTTCGGCTCGGAGATCGGCTTCCAGCCGCCGTTCACGGTGCGGCTGGGGCTGGAGGTGGGCGTGGGGCGCGGAGCGGGCGGGCGCTGAGTCGAGCGACTACAGCCGCACCACCCGGTTCCACCAGCCGAACCACTCCCTCAGGGCGGCGATTACCAGCACGGCGCTGGCCGCGAGAGCGCCAACGACGAGAGGCAGCGACGACTCCGCCGCGATCGCGCCCACGACGCCCAACACGCCGACCGCGGCCAGCAAGACGGTGAGGCGCCAGCGTGGCAGCGAACCGGTGACCGCTGCGTTCTCGGGTCGCGCCGCCGCGGCGCCTGTGTTGGAATGCGAGATCCACGCGCCGGAACCGAAGCCGATCACGATCATCACGCAGAACGGCGCTACCGTGTCCGGCCCGAGCCACCCGATCGCCACGAACTGCAGGACGCCGACGGCGAAAGCGGCCGCGAAGTCGAAAGCGCGCAGGACCCACTGAGCCAGCGTGACCAGCAGGGTGTAGCTCACCCACACGTAGAAGATGGTCAGGCCCAGCAGGACCACCTCCAGCCACACCGTGACCGACGCCAGAGTCAGCTCCGCGGGTGGACGCACCTCGACCACCCGCGCCACCAGGACCTCGAGCGCTATCGCCTGCACCACGCTCACCAGCGTCACGTACATGGCCGGGAACTGCGTGAGAGCCTTTTCCCTGGGACTCAAGTCGCGCAACGCGCTCCTCCTGAGAGAGTGCCGCCAAGATCGTGGCTTCGACGTAACGACACAACGAACGGGGGCGCGGCAGGATCCCACCGCGTTTCCGCGGGTAGATCGGCGCATGAAACGGGCAACCCGGGCCGTCGTCGCTGCCGCGCTTGTCGCCGCCGGACCCTTCCTCTGGATCGGTGCGTCGTGCGCGCATTGCGGTCCGATCGGGGCGGGCGTGTCCGCGGACGGACACGTGGCCGGGCATCCCGGCAATGCCCATGTGGCAGCAGCCGACGACACCCGGGATGCGGCCGATCACAGCCAATCGCATTCGGGTAAAGCAGGCTGCGATCACTCGGCCGCGGCCTGCTGCTGCACAGCGGCCGATGGACAGGTCGCCGGCGCGCTGACGCTCCCGTGGTTCGCGGTGAACGGCGGAACCGCCCAGGCTCTGCCTGCCGCCCCCGCCACCGACGGGCACCGCTTCCCTACCGCGTACGCTCGACCGCCCCCCTCCTACGCGTAGTCCCCGCTTTTCTCGCAGGACACTTCGTCAATCACGCTCGAGGAGACAGAAGCGATGACACGCATATACGTATCGTTGGCTGCGGCCCTGCTGGTCGCCTCACCCGCAGCCGCCCAGTGGAGCGCCAGCCGCGCGGACAGCCACGCGCCCATCGGCGTCATGGCCGACCACCGCCACGAGAAGGGCGAGGTAATGCTGTCCTACCGGTACATGTACATGGCCATGGAGGGCAGCCGCATCGGCACCGACGAGATAGCAGACGCGGATATCGTGGCCGCCGCACCGGGCGGCGAGGACTTCACGGTGACGCCGACGCGCATGCCCATGCAGATGCACATGCTGGGGGCGATGTTCGCGCCCTCGGACGAGGTCACGCTCATGGCCATGCTGCCGGTCCTGGACATCTCGATGGACCACATCACGAGGGCCGGCGGCGAGTTCACCACCGAGTCGGCGGGAATCGGCGATGTGCGCGCGGGGGCCATGGTCGGGCTCGGTGAGTTCGGCGACCAGAGCGTCCACGGAAACGTGATGTTCAGCTTCCCGACCGGCTCGATCGACGAGCTCGACGTGCTGCCGATCAGCATGGGCAACGAAGTCCAACTTCCCTATCCCATGCAGGTGGGCTCGGGGACCTTCGATCTGCTGCCGGGACTGACCTGGCTGGGCCAATCGGGGGACCTGTCCTGGGGCGCCCAGGGCAACGCCGTGATCCGGCTCGGCGAGAACGACAACGAGTACACCATGGGCAATCAGTACTCGGGGACCGTGTGGGGTGGCGGGCTCCTGAGCCGCAACTTCAGCGCGGCCGTGCGGGGCGAACTGCGGCACACCGAGAACATCGAGGGGAGCGACGCGGCGCTCGGCACCCCGGCGACCTTCGTGCCGACAGCCAACCCGACGCTGCGCGGAGGGACCGTGCTGGAGGTAGGCCCGAGCCTCAACTTCTACGTCCCGCGCCTGAGCGCGTTCAGGATCGCCGCCGAGGCGCTCTTCCCGGTCTACCGGGACCTGGACGGCCCCCAGTTGGAACGCGACTGGACCATCGTCGTGGGCCTTCAGGTGGTGCCGGTGCGCTGACGGACCCGCGCCCGGTTGGCGTTTCAACGGCCGCGATCCGGACCCGGTGCCCAGCCCGGTTTCGGATCGCGGGCCGCATCCAACCGGCGGGCCGTTCATCGACTCGTTGGGCTCAACCGGATCGCGAGATGCGACGCGGAACTCGTTTCACTGCGTTCGCATCGTGATTCGCGTCTGAGAGCCGAGGTAGTCGAGCACAACCGGCGAGCCGGCCGCACCGGAGCCCGCGGCGGCTAGCCAAGCAGGAGGTGCGTCTGATCGAGTGCCTGCGTCGGCGCCGGCGGTAGGGACCAGGGTACCGACAGCTGTCGAAGACTCCGTACGATCCGGGATTAACGGAAGGCGGTTGCTCTGAGCCGTTGCACTTGCACCCCCCCGGACGACGGGTAAGTTGCGAAGGACCAGCCCGAGCAGGAAACGGCCCCATGAGATTTGGCCATTCACTGAGTCTGTCGATCACGACTCTCCTGTTCACGGCAACCTGGGCCACGGCCCAGGTCGGGAATGTCCTCGAAGTGCGGATGCCCATCGAGCCATCGCCGGTTCCTGCCGAGGGGCAGGTTCATCTCGCCTACGAGCTCCACGTAACCAACCTTTCGAGGCGCGATGCCACGCTGACCGGGGTGCAGGCGGTCGTGACCGACCGCGGCACCGCCCTCGCGACGCACGAGGGGGTGGAGCTCGCCCGTCAGCTCCGGATCGCCGGGTCCGGGGACGTCCCCACCAATGACCACGGCGTCGCATTGGACGCTGGAGCGACGGCCCACGTCTACATGTGGCTCTCCGTAGAGCCCCGGGCTACGCCGTCCTCCATCACCCACCGGATCCGCCTGTTTCAGGTATCCGCTGAGGGCGATACGACCCATCACGAGTTTGAGACAGACCCTTTGGGGATCGGCCCGGACGCCGTCGTGATCTCACCACCGGTCCGGGGCGGGGATTGGTGGATCGTGGACGGGCAGGGGCGCCGCTTCAACGACACGGGGCACCGTCGGGCGTTAATCGCCGTCGGAGGGAACGCGCATATCGCCCAGCGCTTCGCGCGGGACCTAGGGAAGGAGGTGGACGGAATCGCCCTGGTGCCCGGTGGCGTGGGGAACGCCGCATTCTACGGTTGGGGGCAGGAGGTGGTTGCCGTCGCCGACGGGGTCGTCGTCGGGATTCAGGACGGAGTCCCCGAGAACGAGTTTGGGGTCCCCTCACCGATCCAGCTCACGCCCCGCCCGCTGCTGGGTAATTCGGTGGTGCTCGACATCGGGGATGGCCGCTATGCGGTGTACGGCCACCTCCAACCCGGGAACATGCGGATCGAGGTCGGCAACCGGGTGCAGACGGGAGACGCGCTCGGTTTGGTCGGGAACAGCGGATCCTCGAGCGGCCCTCACCTCCACTTCCAGATCACGGACGACCCATCCCCGCTCGGCGGCGAGGGACTACCGTTCGCCATCGATCGCTTTGACGTCATCGGTCGACGCATGGGCTTCCAGACTCCGAGGGAAACGCTTCCCTCCGAGCGGCGCGAGGGTGAGCTCCTGGTGGAAAACCAGATCGTTCGATTCCCTGGAGGGTAGCGGGTCCCGGCGTCGGCTCGAACCCAGCCTGGAGACCAAACCATCCTCCGCGCGTCAGGCGCTGACTAACGTCTCGCGATTCTACTGCGTCAGCGTTGCGGAATCACGGGTAGCAGGAGCGACGACGGGCGCTCCGCATCGTGGTATACGACCTGCTCGGCGACGCGGATGTCGGCCTCTGTTCCTTCGCCCACCGGTTTCGCGGTGTTGAGGTTCCGATCGAAACGCGGGAAGTCGCTGCTGGTGATGTGAAGCCGGATACGATGCCCGGCCTTGAAGACATTGCTGGTCTCCGAGAACGTGAGGGTCACCTCGTGGACCTCACCTGGAGTCAGCATGGTGGGATCGGTGAGGGACTCCCGAAACCGCGTCCGAAGCGTTCCCTGGGAAATCAGGACGGCTCGACCGTCCGGGTACACATCTGAAACCGTCGCGAAGAAGTCCGTGTCGGGTACGTTCGTGGAGAAAAAGAGCTGAAGCACAATGGCCCCGGTTACTTCGGTGTCCGCATCGAGGGGGTCGCTCGAGAACACCAGCACGTCCTGCCTGCCCTGATTCACTCGCTGGTCGAGGGGGCCACCCGGTGCAAGTGCTCCGGTACAGCACACGGAGCCGCCCCACGTGGGGACCGGATTCCGAGGGTCGTACAGGTACGTATCCGGCGTTTCGTCCACTGGAGGTTCGGCGCTCAGCCGACCGTCGCCCACGCGAGTCCGCGCCGACTGCCGGCTGTGCAGGTAAGAACGCGTCGGGATAGCACGGGATAGGGGCCACTCCCACTCGTCCCGCCAGACGTTCTCTCCCATGACGAAGATCCGGATCGGCGCATCGTGCTCCAGTCCGTTGTCGATTCCTTTGAGATGGTAGTCGAACCAGCGGAGGTGCTGGTTCTCATGGTCCATGGCGGCATCCGGGCCGAACTCGACGTCACCAAGGCGCCCATCCCAGGCCTCCGCCGGCGCGGAGACCGCCGGGAACCAGATCTCGCGGTTGGCATGGGTCCAGGGGCCTACGATCAAATGCTGCCAGCGGCGCGCGTGCTCTGACTGGGACTGCTCGCGCATCTTCGTGAAATTGAAAATGGTCTCGTGCACGTTGGGGTCGTACCAGCCCCCGACGTGGAGGGCGGGAACGTCCATTTCTCCGTAGCGGTGTCGTAGGCTCATCGCGGGCCAGAAGTCGTCGTACGTCGAGTGCCGGATGACATCCGCCACGAATCCCGAACCCAATCCCTCTTCAGCCAGCGTGCCTTTCAGTGGGAGGCGGGTCACCAACTCCATCCAGTTGATCGCCTCGGGATCGATCGTAGCGAACCGCCCACCCAGATACATAGCACCGAAAAAGGCAATGCCCAGGTTTAGAAGTCCGTTCGAATACCATATGCTGGAGAAGTTGTCCGATTGGGATGAGACCGGGATGACGGCCTGAAGATGCGGGCTCCCAAAGGGCGCCGAGAGGAGTTCGATGAAAGCAGGATAAGACTTACCCCACATCCCCACTTTGCCGTCTGACCACGGCTGCTGTCCAATCCACTGCTGGATATCATATGCGTCCCGGCCCTCGTTGACGTAGGGGTAATACTCTCCCCCAGAGTCGAACGTCCCACGTGAATCCACGAAGACTACCGCGTACCCGCGCCCTGCCCAGGCCGCGGCTCGGCTCTGGATGGGCGTTCGGCTGTAGGGGCTAACGATGAGGAGAGCGGGAACGGGCTCCCCTTGCTCCGGTCGAATGACGTCGGCGGCGAGCGTGACGCCGTCGTTCATGGGGATCCGGACGTTCCGCTCGACAAGAACGCCGGCACCGGAGTCGTTGCCTGGTTCCTGGCCCGCCATCGGAGGCGCCGCCGCTACCAGGAGCGCACTCAGTCCTAGCAGCCGAGTCGCGACTCGCGTCAAGAGGACGATTGCCGAGCGCCTGGTCTGAGAATCGTGCATCCGTCAGCCCGTCCGCCCAACTCTTCATAGACTGACCGGTCGGGCGAGAAACGCCGTTCCGCCTAACCGACCTCACGCAACACGCTACCAAGCGCTAGCATCGGCAGCAAGCAACCCAGCTTGAGAGGCGCCCGTCTCGCCCTACACGGTCGCCCGCGAGCTGGGCCACGGGTCGGACGCGGTGGTCCGAAACGTGTACGGCCATCTGGGCCGCGAGCGGCACCGTGGCGAGGTTGTGGAGTATCGAGTCGAGCATTGGCGCGAGCGGCTCGGGTCGCATCTGTTGCGGGTCGCCTAGGCCGGGTTCGTTACCATTTCTGTTACCCGGCGCCATTAGCGAGCAATACGGAACAGCCGTAAGTTGCAACGAAGGAAGTATTTAGGGCCTGTAGCTCAGGTGGGAGAGCACCTGCTTTGCAAGCAGGGGGTCGCCGGTTCGAGTCCGGCCAGGTCCATTGCTATTCCGTGTTTCGCTGTTGCCGAGTGCGCAACAAGTGCGCGGTGCGCCGTTGACGGGGGCGAGGGGACGGACAAGCCACCGCGGACGGATCGTCCTGGAAAGGAGAACGATGGCAGCCGCGTACCGGAGGCTCAACGCGGTCGATCCGTACGCGAAGAACACGCGATCGTAGGGCCGGCTCACCGCACCCCTTCGCCTCCTGCGGTCGGCTCCGCCGCGCGCGCCCGCGCTTCCTCGACCAGCGTGGTTGCCCGCGCGTCGGCTGCCCGTTCGATCGCGGCGGCGCGTCTGTCGGCCTCCTGACGTATCCGGTCTGCCGCGGGCTGGGCGGCCGCTCTGGCGAGCGGGTTGCCGGCGCGGGCGAGCAGCTCCTCCGCGGCGCGATCCCCCTCGGCGCGCACCTTCTCGGCAGCCGCGGCCGCTTCGGTCCGGATCTGGTCGGCCCGCCGCTCGGCTTCCGCGACGATGCTGTCGGCCCTGGCCCGGGCGCGCCGGCGCGCCTCCTCCGTCTCGGCGTCGACGCGTCGATCGACCGCGGCCGCGGCCGAATCCGTCGCCGCGTCTCGGACCGATCCCACGGTCTCGCTCAGTCGGAGGTCGATCGAGGGCCGGGTCACGGTGCCTGTGACCCGCGCGGCCACGGGGACCGGATCGGCGGCGGCCAGGCCGGCCGCGAGCGGGCCGGCTCTGGACGCGAGGTCGGTGAGCGCGTCCTCGGCGAACCCCGCGCGAGGCACCTCGAGCGCGAGCGAGTAGTCCAGTGACTGGTCGATGCCGTTGGACCCGGACACGGTCATCGCGAGGCCCGGGATGCCGACCTGGAACGGATCGACCACGAGCCGACCTCCCTGTATCCGGATTGTCGAGCGGATCGCGTCGACGGTCGGATTGCTCAGGCGTTGGAGCTGGAGTCTCTCTCCGAGGCGGGCCAGCAGGGGAAAGTCCTCGATGGCGATGCGCGAGGTGGTGACCTCTCCGTCGCCCTCCAGCACCTCGAGCCGGGGCGTCAGGTCCTGGCCGAGGGCGCCGCTCAGGTTGAGGGTGGACGAGAAGGTGCCGCGGGCGTAGCGGGCGATGGGCGCGAGCCTGCGCACCGTGAGGAACGCCTCGGAGGCGCCGGCGACGTCGAGGCTGTCGAGTCCGAGCTCGAGCGCGAAGGTGGGCTCGGCGGAATCGAGAGTCTCGTAGTAGCCGTCCAGCGCGACCCGGCCCCCGAGCGTCTCCAGGGCGAACCCCTCCAGCGTCAGCCGCTGGTCGCGTACGATCGCGCGGCCGCGGGCGTTGGTCATCTCGAGCCCGTTCACGACGAGCTCGCCGATGGTCCCGTCGAGCGTGAGGTCGAGCATCGCCGGGACGGGAATCGCGGCCGCTCCCTCGTCCGACTTCCACTCGTCGAGCACGAACCGGGTGCTCGTGAAGTCGCCCGACCCGCTCAGAACCTCCCTCCCGAGCGCGAACCAGAGCAGGTTGTCGAGGCGGCCGGTGGCTTGCAGATCGCTGCTCCCGAGGCGTGCGTCGAACGCGCTCAGCTCGGCCGTCCGCGGCGTGAGCCGGATCCTCGCTTCCCGGACGTCGATCGGTTGGCGCAGCCCCTCGCCGCGCAGCGTGACGTCGTGCGCCGAGACCGTGCCTTGCGCGGCGATGCGGTCGTAGCGCTCGCCGTCCACGTCCGACCGGCGCGCGTGCATGCTCGCGTCCGCCACGACCACGCCTCCGAGGCCCTCGCCGTTCTCCAGCTTGACGGTGCGAGCGAGGTCGGCCAGGTCGAGCGTCCCCTCCACGCGCAGGTCGGCCTCGGGGTCCGACATGAGGGTGCGCAGGGTGAGCCCCCCGTCGAGGGGCTGCCCGCCGATCTCGATGTGGAACGCCGACAGGTCGATGACCGTGCTGTCGAGGTCGCCGCCCGGGTTCGTGATGGCGACGTTCGCGGAGATGGCCTCCGCCGGAAGCGGCAGATCGGGGTAGCGGAAGCTCCCGTCGGCGACGTTCACGCGCAGCGCCAGGGAGGGGAACGCATCGGCGCCGTAGGTCCCCCGCACGCTTCCGTCGAGCGAGAACGTGCCGGACGTCTCGAGCGACGCGAAGTCCCGCCCATAAACGACGGGAACCAGGGAGAGGAGCTGTCCGAACCCGGTGCTCGGGGCCTCGAGGTCGAGGTCCATTGCGATTCCGGCCTCCGCTCGCGCGAGGCTGCCGTCGAGGCGGAGGAGGAGGTCGTTGAGCCGGAGCTCGTTGTCGGCGAGGCGCGCGCTCCCCTCGGCCATGTCGACGTCGAAGTCCCCTTCGAACTCGAGCGAGACGCCGCTCAGGTACGGCACGCCTGCGAAGCGAACGGTCATCGCATCGGCGCGGGCTCGCGTGCTCGCGACGAGCGATTCCCTCGAAAAGTCTCCGCGGAGGGAGTGCCTCAGCCCCCCGAGGGCGACCATCAGACCGGACGACGCGTCGTCGACGACGAGGTCGCCGTCCGTGACCTCGAAGCTTCGAAGCGAGACGGCGACGCCGGGTCCCGCAGCACGACCGCCGCCGGGATCTCCGGCGCCAACGTCGCCGGCGCCCTCGCGTTCAGCCAGGACGTCCCAGCTCGCGGCGCCGTCCTCGTGCACCCGGAGGCGCACCTTGGGCTCGTCCAGGCCCACCGACCGGATCACCAGCGGGCCGCGTCCGCGAGCGGCGCGGATCGCGCTGGGGCCATCCAGGGAGAGGCGGAGCTCACGCACGGCGGCCAACGTGTCGCCATCGAAGGATCCAGTTCCGACCACGGTGAGCCCACTCAGGGAGAGCGTCGGATGCGGGAAGCTGCGAAGGAGGCCGAGGTTGGCGTCCGACCAGGAGACGCGCACGCGCGTGGCACGTTCGATCCCGTCGCGTACCCGCGCCTCGACCCGGTCGACGAACAGGAAGGGAAGGACGAGGAGCGCCACGAGCAGGCCCCCGAACGTCGCTCCCACGGCGATCAGGAGCTTCTTCTTGCGAGACATGTGCGGACTATACCCTACAGGCCGCCGCGGGATCTAGAGGACAAGTCGGACACGCCGCTCACACCGCGTGGCGGTGATCCACCAATTCTTTCGTTTTAGGTGGTAGAGGGCCCCCGAGTCATCGAACGCGGTCGGGCCCAATTGATATCCGGCTATCCAGGAGTCGCCCATGCGCGTCCCCCGCTCCATCCTGATCGTCTCGGGTGTTCTCGCCCTGGCGACCTGTATGGAAGCGGACCCGACCGCGCTCGAGTGGGCGGGCGCGCCGGGTCTCGGGCTCGTTCCGGGGCCGCCCGGTTCTTTCTGCGGTGTGGCCACGGTCGTCGATCTGGTCGCCGACGAGGACGTCGTCGTTGGAGCCGTGGAGATCGTGAACGACGAGGCCTCCCTCTTCGTCACCTTCCGAGCGGACGCGGACGCACCGCTAATCAAGACGGCGGTCGCCGTGGTCCAGGATCCCACGGAAATCCCCACGAACAGAACCGGTAGCCCGCGACTGGGCAGGTTTCCGTACAAGGCGAATCACAACGGCGGGCCGACCTCCGTCACCTGGCAGGTGGACGTGCCGCTCAACGTGGGCGAGGTCCTGCACGTCGCTGCGTTCGCCGAGGTTGTGCTGAACCAGGAAGAGGAGGGCGCGTGGGGCGACGGCGAGCAGATCAACCCCTCGTCCGGCTGGGCCACACGGTTCACGCATGCCGTCCAGAGCTGCGACGGTACCATCATTCGGACCGTGCCGACGACCGGGGGGACGATCCTGGCGGCCGGTCTGGAGCTCGTGATTCCCGACGGCTCGCTCGACGAGCCGACGACCTTCTCCCTCGCGCCGACGGCGTTCGACGATCCGGACGTCCCGACGGTCGCCGGGACGGCGTGGGAGATCGAGCCCAGCGGCACGACCTTCGACCCACCGGCCCTGCTGACGCTCGCCTACGTGCCAGAGAACCTGCCGCCTGGCTTCCCGGAGGGAGGCCTCAAGTGTTTCGTCGTGAGCGGCGTCGTATTGGAGCTGATCCAGCCCATCAGCATCGACCAGGTCAACCACCTGATCACGTGCCCCCTTTCGCACCTGAGCGTCGTCGGCGTCGGGGCGCCCGGCGGCGGTCCGATCGCCGAGTCGATCGCCGTGACGGATGCGGTGACCATCAACGTGCGCTCGCCGATCCGGCCGGATGTCGCGGAGGCGGTCGCCGTGACGGATGCGGTGACCATCAACGTGCGCTCGCCGATCCGGCCGGACGTCGCGGAGGCGGTCGCCGTGGCGGATGACGTGACCATCAACGTGCGCTCGCCGATCCGGCCGGACGTCACCGAGGAGGTTGCCGTGACAGACGATGTGACCGTCAACGTCGTCGCGCCAGTTCGCTCGAACGTAGCCGAAGCAATCGGCGTGACGGATCATGTAACGGTCACGGTCGTGCCAACTGCCCCCACGGTGTCCGGCGACCTCCTGTTCGTGGAGAGCTCTGACTTCTTCTTCGAGGGTCGCATCGATCAGGGCCCGGTCAAGTCCAAGGTGCTGCCCGACGGCACACCCGTGGTCTTCGGGCTGGTCCCGCGGTCCAGGGACCCGGTCTGGTCACCGAACCGTTCCACGATCGCGCTGTCCGGTCCGACGGGTCCCTCGGTCGTGAACGCCGACGGCACGAGCTGGACGGCGCTGGACCTGCCCTTGATGCGGTTGGGGCGCAGCCCGTCCTGGGTGAACGACAACGCCCTCGCCTTCCACGCGACCGAAACGAACGAGTTCGACGACTTCCTGGACACCGAGATCTATGCGTACGACCTCGGAAGTGACCTGCTGACGCAGCTCACCGACAACGCCGTCGAAGACCGCTATCCCGACGTCTCCGGGGGATTGATCGCCTACGTCCGGGGCGACAACGAGATCCGCACCGTCAACGTCGACGGCACCGGCGACCAGTCGCTGTTCTCGACGACCGGCTTGGTCAAGCACCTCGACTTTTCGGGCGACGGCTCGCGGCTAGCCTTCGCGCGCCAGCTCTCCGGCGCCGACGACGAGCTCGTCGTCGTGGACATGGCGACGCTCACGCCCACGGTCATCGCGACCGGCGGCTTCATCGCCGCGCCTGACTGGTCCCCCGACGACGCGCTGATCGCCTTCGTGACGCTCGGGGAGGGAAACAACGCCGAGACCCTGGTGATCAACTACATCGCCGCCGACGGCAGCGGCACAGCGGCCGTCCTCCACCAGGATGATCAGTTCTTCACGTTCGACATGGTCGATCCCGACTGGAGGTAGGCGAACTTCGGTTGGGGCACCGGTAGCCGATCGGAGAGGGCAACGAAAGTACCGAGCGATCTGGAAGGAAAACGTTGATTCACCAACAGGAGGACGACATGAGAATGACAGCGCGCCTTATCCGACCCGGCTTCCTCGCCAGTCTGCTGGCGCTGTTCGGTGCCGCGGGGGCCGTCGCCCAGGATCCGGCGGCCGCGCCGCCTCCAGCCGACGGCATCGAGGAGGGCGTCGCCGTGCACGGGCACTGGACGATTACCATCGTCCGCGATGGCAAGGTCGTGGAGCGGGCGGACTTCCAGAATGCCGTTCTCGCGGACGGGTTCAGGCATCTCGGGATTCTGATGGCAGGTGAGAGAACCCCTGGCGATTGGCAAATCAGTCTTGTTTCGGATGGATCGGAGGCTCTCTGCGGAGCCTCCGCCAACTGCTTTATTAACGAGCCCGATCTCACGGTCACGCCGCCGGACGCATCCACTGGTCCGGGTGTGTTGGGACTGGATGGATCCGTCGTGGCCGAGCGAGGCGGTAATATCACACGTGTGAACACCCGACAGCGATATTGCGCCGCCGCCACCGCTGCGACCGATTGCGTTGGAGCCACGGGTAGCAGCAGCCTGACTTTCAGCGCACATGACCCGGAGCCCATCATCCCCGTACAGGCCGGTGACCGGATCGATGTGATGGTCCAGCTCAGCTTTATCCCCTGAGTGCTCCGGTGCTCTCCGCG
>JBDLIA010000076.1 GCA_039715185.1 Gemmatimonadota bacterium | reverse complement strand
GCCGCCACGGATGCCGCCGCGGGCGCTGCCTCGTCCGCGGACGGCTGGCGGGTCGGCATCCGCGACCCACGCGCGCCAGAAAGCCTGGCGGCGGTCGTGACGCTCGCCGACGGCGCCTCGACCGCCAGCTCGGGCGACTACGAGCGCTTCTTCGAGGTGGACGGCGTGCGCTACGCGCACATAGTGGATCCGCGCTCAGGTTTGCCGGCCCGGGGCGTGGCAGCGGTGAGCGTGATCGCGCCTTCCGGCATGGACGCGGACGCGCTGTCGACCACGCTCTATGTGCTGGGGCCGGGGCGCGGGGCGTGCCTGCTGGAGACCCGGCCCGGAGCCGGCGCGCTGTGGTTCCTGGATGACGGCGGAAGCGCCGAGCGCCCGCTCACCGCGCTGGTGGCGGGGGAGCGAGCCGGCGCCTTTTCGCGCGCCGGGGAATCCCAGGACGGATTCGGGGTAGCAAGTGCCGACGACCCGGCGCGCGCCTTCGAGCGCGCGCGCTGCACCACGGAGGGCTGATCGCCATGCACGAAATCCTGCGCAAGCGCATCCTGCGACGCCTCGAGGGACTCCCCGAGGGCAAACTCTACCAGATCCTCGACTACATCGAGTTCCTGGAGTCGCGCTACGGAGAGCCGTCCGCGGCGCCCTCCGGGCTGCAGAGCTTCGCGGAGCGCCTGGAGGACCGCATGCGCGCCCGCTCGGTGGTGCCCAGCGTCATGAGCGGCACCATGAAGGTGTTCGGAGCGGCGGGGAAGGTCCTGGACGAGGTGTCGTCGGTGGGCCGGGGCCTGGTGGAGGGGATCGGCGAGGGCCTGAGTACGCCGGCCACGGGGCCTCAGCCGGTGCGCGACGCCGCCGGCTCGGCGGTGGACGAGGGGGACGAATCCGACTCCGAGCAGGCCACCGGACCGGTGCTCGCGGACTCCGAGGACGACGGGCCGCAGCCCGCTTGACTCCCCCCCGGGGCCCGGGTAGCTTGCCGGCACCCGAGCCGGGCGGGGGCGGTGCACTCCGGCCGCCGGACGACCGATCGGGGCCGCAATCGCCCGCGGTGAGGATGAACCCACGTGGGAGAATCCGCCGCGGGCGTCTTGTATCCCGGCGGGAAGCGCATGGCTGACAATCGACCCGACGAGCGCGATCAGGGCGAGGCGCTCACGTTCGACGACATTCTTCTGGTGCCCGCGCACTCGACCGTGCATCCCACGGCGACCTCGGTGCGCACCCGCCTCACGCGCGCGATCGAGCTGCCGATCCCGCTCGTATCGGCCGCCATGGATACGGTGACCGAGTCCGGCATGGCGATCGCCATGGCGCGGGAGGGTGGGCTGGGCATCGTACACAAGAACATGTCGGTGGAGCTGCAGGCGTCCGAGGTGGACCGCGTCAAGCGCTCCGAGAGCGGCATGATCATGGACCCCATCACGCTGACCAAGGGCGCGACCCTGGCCGAAGCGGCGACCATGATGACGCGCTTCTCCATCAGCGGCGTGCCGATCATCGACGGGGACGGCACGCTCGTCGGCATCCTCACCAACCGTGACCTCCAGTTCGAGGCGACCGACGACCGCCCCATCAGCGAGGTAATGACCTCGGAGGGGCTCGTCACGGCCCCCGTGGGCACGTCGCTGGAGGAGGCAGAGCGGATCCTGCACGAGCACCGCATCGAGAAGCTCCCGGTGGTGGATGGGGAGGGGAAGCTGCGCGGGCTGATCACCGTCAAGGACATCTTCAAGCGCCGCCAATTCCCCAACGCCTGCAAGGACGACCACGGGCGCCTGCGCGCGGGCGCCGCGATCGGCGCCTCCGACGCCGACCTGGAGCGCGCCGCGGCGCTGGTGGAGGCGAGCGTTGACGCGCTCGTGATCGACACCGCGCACGGCCACTCCGACGGCGTCCTGCGGGCGCTCGAGAAGGCGCGCGAGCGTTTCCCGGACACGCAGATCATCGCCGGCAACGTGGGCACGGCAGATGGGGCGCGGGCGCTGGTGGAGCGCGGCGTCGACGCCGTCAAGGTGGGCATCGGCCCCGGCAGCATCTGCACCACGCGCGTCGTGACGGGGGTCGGCGTGCCGCAGTTCACGGCCGTCTCCGAGGCCGTGCGCGGCGCCGACGCGGAGGTGCCCGTCATCGCCGACGGCGGCATCAAGTACTCGGGCGACATAGTGAAGGCGCTGGCGGCCGGCGCCCACGCGGTGATGATGGGGTCGCTGCTCGCGGGCACCGAGGAGAGCCCCGGCGAGAGCTTCCTGCTCGAGGGCCGCCGCTTCAAGATCGTGCGCGGCATGGGCTCGCTTTCCGCCATGGAGGAGGGCTCCGCCGACCGCTACTTCCAGGACGCCTCCAGCCCGGCCCGCAAGTTCGTGCCGGAGGGCATCGAGGGGCGCGTGCCCTACAAGGGTCCCATGGCCGACGTCGTGTATCAGCTCGTCGGCGGCCTGCGCAGCGGCATGGGATACTGCGGCTGCGCCGACATCGACGAGTTGCGCACGAGCGCTCGCTACGTCCGCATCACCGCCGGCGGACTTCGGGAGTCGCACCCGCACGACGTGGTGATCACCCGCGAAGCGCCCAACTACCACGGGTAGGACGGAGGATGATGCCCAAGAAGGAATCGTCCGGCCCGACGGACCAGAAGCGGGTCCGGCTGATGTCCGTCGTGCGCACCCCCGAACGCGACGGGCGGGTGCGCATCCGCGTGGAGCTCGAGTGGAAGGGGGAGTCATATTCGGGCGAGTCGATTGACGAGTCGGGCTACGTTATCGAGCTCCGGACCTCGGCCATGGCGGCGCTGGACGCGGTGACGAAGACCGCCCAGGAGCTGCGCGCCCGGGTGGTCGGCGCCAAGGAGGTGCGGGCCTTCGACCACACCCTGATCGTCGTCGCCGTGGCCACCGATTCAGGCCCCGGAGGCAACTCCCTGGTGGGCGCCGTGCTGCGCGGCTCCGACCCGGCGCGCGCGGCGGCCATGGCGCTGCTCCAGTCGCTCAACCGGGTCCTGGGCAACTACCTGCGGGTGTCCGACTGAGCGGGACGACTCGCGGAGTGCGCGCCCGGGAGTCTAGTGTGCAACGGTACACTAGGGCACCGCGAGGCGTATGACCGCGTCCGCGTAGCCGTTGGCCGGATCGACGCCGTGCCTGCGCAGCGAGTCGACCCGGGTCGGCCCCCTGTTGTAAGCCAGCAGCGCGGTGCGCCTGTCGCCGTCGTAGCGCTCGATGAGCGACCGCAGATAGCGGAAACCGACGCGCAGGTTGGTGCGCTCGCGGAACAGGTCGCGCCGCTCCAGGTCCGGCTCCAGCCAGAACGCGGTGCTCGGCAGGACCTGGGTCAGGCCCACCGCTCCGCGATTGCTTACCACCCGGCGTCTGAAGCTGCTCTCCACGCGCACCAGCGCGAACGCGAGCGCGGGGTCGACGCCCTCACCCACCGCCGCGTCGTAGATCTCGGCTGCGAGGTCGGCGGGCACGCCGAAGCGCGCTGAATAGGTGATGACGCGGTCCAGCCGGGTGATGCGGTCCTCCAGCACCGCGCGCTCTCCGGCGCCCGCCTCGCGCAGTATCTGGGCCCGCTGCTCGGCGGCCCGGTCGCGGGCGGCGCGCTCCGTGGTGGCGGTGTCGGCTCCCCCGCCGAGGCTGGCGAGTCCCACCAGCGCCACCGCGGCCACCATCACCGAGCTCCGGCGCAGCAACGAGGGTCGCGGGGCCGGCGGCGCGGCGCGCGCGGGCGGGCGGGCCCGGCGCTCCACGAAGTCGGGCCAGCCGGGAACCCCGCTCACGATGACGCCTCTTCGGTCCAGGTGCCCGACCTGCCTCCCTCTTTGCGCACGACGCGCACGTCTTCCAGGCGCATGCCGCGGTCCAGCGCCTTCGCCATGTCGTAGACCGTGAGGAGCGCCGTGGTGACCGCCGCCAGCGCCTCCATCTCCACCCCCGTGCGGGCGCGAGTCTTGACCGTCGCGCGCGCGCGCACGCCCGGCAGCGACTCGTCTATGTGCAGCTCAACGTCGGCGCCCGTGAGCGGCAGGGGGTGGCACAGCGGGATCAGCTCCGGGGTGCGCTTGGCGCCCTGGATGCCGGCGATGCGCGCGACCGGAAGCGGATCGCCCTTGGGCGCTTCTCCGCGCACGATGGCGCCCAGCGTCGCCGCGTCCATGCGCAGCGCGCCCTCGGCGACGGCCACGCGTTGCGTGACGTCCTTGTCGCCTACGTCGATCATGCGGGGAGAGCGGGACTCGGGAGCAGACACCCGGAAAATCTAGCCGCGAACGGTCGTACGCAGTAGAGCGGCGTAGACAAGGGGGCGGCTAGTGTACCGTTGCAGAAGTCCCGTAGGCATTCGGTGCGCGCTGCATCCCGCGGGTGTGGCGCGGTGCACACGGGACTTCCGCGCCGGCACGCTCTCGCGCTGGGGGCGGCCTACCGCGCGGTGCGCCGCAGGTCCGTCAGAAGCTCCAGGGTGACAAGCTGCGGATCCGCGTTGCGGCGCGCCGCCTCGAGCGCGCGGTCGATCGCGTCCAGCGCGTCCGCCGACCGCTCCGCGGCCCGCGGCGCGCGCGCGGACCAGCCCTCCACCAGATCCACGCGGTCGGCGTTGATGACCGCGCCCGCGCCCGCCGCCTCGTGCGCCGCCACGTCGCGGAACCAGCCGGCGAGCAGCTCGAGCGTCTCCACGAACTCGCCGCGCGATCCGGCCACCGGCATGGCCAGCGCCATGGCGTAGCGCGGCGTCTCGTCGTCGGCCAGCGCGGCGTCCATCAGCCGGGCGGCCTTGAGCCTGGGACCCGAGTCCTCCTCGGATTCCGCCAGCAGCCGGAGCGCCTTGCCGATCGAGCCATCGGCGAGCGCGGCCAGCACCTGGGCCCGCCCGTCGTCCACGCCCGCGTGCTCGGCGAGGAACCCCGCCACATCGTGCGCAGGGATCGGCCCGAGGCGCACCGCCACCACGCGCGAGCGGATGGTGGGCAGGAGGGCGTCCGGGACCGGCGAGGTGATCACCACGTGGGTGTCCGGTGGCGGCTCCTCCAGCAGCTTGAGGAACGCGTTGGCGGCCTCGGGGCTGGCCTCCTGGGGGACCATCGCCTGTGCCTCCCCGACGATCAGAACTCGACGGCGCGCCATCGCCGGGCGGGGCGTAATCGTCCTGCGCATGGACTGCACCTGCGCCAGGTAGATGCCCCTCACCTCGCCGTCGTCCCGCAGGGCGAGCGGCGCCGTACGGATCTGCTCCAGCCTCTCGGCACGCGCGTCCTCCAGCGCGGACGTCAGGCGATTGCCGGAGGCGCCGCGCGGCCGCGCGAGGGGAAAGAACCAGTGCACGTCGGGGTGCTCCAAGCGGAGCGCCAGGGTGCAGCCGCGGCACGTCCCGCAGGGACCGTCCGGGGTGGGCGCCTCACACACCTGGAGCTGGCCCAGCCAGAGCGCGACGCGCTGCTTGCCTACCCCGCGCGGGCCGTGGAACAGAAGGGACTGCGGCAGGCGTCCTTCGGACGCGGCTCGCGCGAGCGCGGCGCGCGCCTGCTCGTGACCTACGACCGGGGGCAGGGACCGGTCCGCGCTCACCGGCGCGCGCGCAGCCACGTGAGCGGGTCCACGGCCTCCGGTACGCCGCCGCGCACCGGAACGCGTACCTGGAACTCGATGTGGGCGCCCTCGGGCGTTCCCTCACCGCCAACCGTGCCCAGCACCTGTCCCTTGGTCACCGAGTCGCCGACTCCCACCGCCATCGATCGCAGATACAGGTAGAGCGTGTAGTACCCGGCGCCGTGGCTGACCCACACCGATGGGCCGTAGCCCTCGAACTGGCCGGCGTGCACTATCCTGCCCTCTTCCACCGCGCGAACCGGCGTACCCGCGGCCGCGCCTATGCCCACGCCGTTCCAGCGCAGCACCACGCCGTTGGCGCGCCGTTCCGGCCCGAAGCGGTATGCCAGCCGACCGTCGACCGGCCAGTCCAGCGAACCCAGGTCGGCCATGTCGAGCGCTCCGCCGCCGGTGGGCGCGCCGCCCGCGATCACGCGGCTGCGCTCCTCCTCGAGCCGGCGCCGCTCCAGTTCCGCGATGGCGCCGGCGAGCTGCCGCTCGTCGGCTTCCAGCTCCCCGAGCCGGGACCGCGTGTCCGCCTCCCGCCGCCTCGCCCCGCGCAACGCGTTCTGCGCCTGGCCCTCGAGGCGCTCCAGGCGCGCCACCTCGGCGATCTTCTCCGAGCGCAGGCGCTCCAGCTCGCGCAGGCCCAGCCCCAGGTCGCGTTCCTGCGCCACGAGGTCGCCTTCGAGCGAGCTCACCTCGCTCACCAGGAGTTGCTCCGCGAGCGCGATCTGCTGGAGGTACTTGTAGCGCGTCAGGACGTCGGCGAAGCTCTGCGCGCCAAGCAGCACTCGCACGGTGTGCATCGGCCCGCGCTTGTAGATCTCGCGCAGTCGCCGGTTCAGCACCGCCTTGCGCTCGCGCAACTGGTCGCGGGTGCGGGTCAGAGCGCCGGAGATCTCCTCTGAGCTCGTGGCGAGGGCGGCGGTCTGGAAGTCCATCTCGCGCAGCGCGGCGACGCTGGCGTCCACCTGGCCCTCCAGGTTGGTGACCCTGCGGGTGGCGCTCTGCACCTGGTTGCTGAGCTGCCGCATCTCCGTCTGCAGCCGTTCCCGCTCGGCGCGGATTTGCTCGAGCCGCTGCCGGCTCTCCTGGATCTCGCGCGTGACCTGCGCGGTCGCCGGCGCGGCCGAGGCGGTCAGAAGCGCGCCGATCGCCAGCGCGGCGAGCGTCCTCACGTCGTGCGCAGGTAGCGCCGCACGGCGAACGCGCTGGCCAGCATCCCGAGCAGCGCTCCCGCCAGCAGCCCCAGCCCCACCCACTGGGCCGGCATCCACGCCAGGTGCACTACGCGGCCCGACAGGACGCGGAACACCAGGTAGGTGGCGCTCAGCGCGGCGGCGCCTCCGAGCACCCCCGTGAACAGCCCCTCCAGCAGGAACGGGCCGCGGATGAAGGCGTCGCCCGCGCCCACCAGGTGCATGATCTCGATCTCCTCCTTGCGGGCGAAGATGGAAATGCGCACCGCGGCGCCGATGATGAGCGCCGCCACCAGTCCGAACGTCGCCCCGAGAACCACGCTGGCGGCGCCCGCCACCTTGCGCAGCAGAAAGACCTTGTCCAGCCAGTCGGCGCCGAAGCGGACGTCCTCCACGATCGGCATCTCACTGGCCGCCGCCGCGACCGCGCGCACCCCGGCGGCGTCCCGATAACGTGCCAACATCCGTATCTCGAGCGACGCCGGCAGCGGGTTGACCTCCAGCGAGGAAAAGATCGAGTCGAACTCGGCCATGTCGCGGCGCGCGTTGTCGAGCGCCTGCTCGCGCGTGACGTAGAAGACCTGGTCCACGTCGGGTCGCTCCACGAGCGCGGCCTGCAGCTCGGTGACCTGATCGGGGCTGGCCGAGTCGCGCAGGTAGGCAACGATTTCCACCCGCGACTCCACCTCGTCCAGCACGCGGTTGACGTTCCACGTCGCGACGCCGAAGAGGCCCACGACCAGCAGCGACAGGCCGATCATGGCGGCAGAGAGGGCGGTGAGGAGCGGCGCGCGCCGGAAAGCCGCGAGCGCTTCGCGCAGGGCGTGATTCACGCTGCGCCTCGCTCGGCCGAGTCGAAAACGATCTTGCCGTGGTCCAGCTCGAGGACGCGCGCGAAGGCCGCGCGGCGCACCAGCTCCAGGTCGTGGGTGGCGAACACCACCGCCGTCCCCGCGGTGTTGATCTCGGAGAAGAGATCGTACACGCCGCGCGTGGCGCGCTCGTCCAGGTTGCCGGTCGGCTCATCAGCCAGCAGCACCAGCGGATCGTTTGCGAGAGCGCGCGCGATCGCCACGCGTTGTTGCTCGCCTCCGGACAGCTGGCTGGGCAGCGCCCCCGACTTCGTGGACAGGCCGACCTGGCTCAGCAGGCGGGCGACCCGGGTTCTCACCTCCGCGCGCCGCGCGCCGGTGACCTCCAGCGCGAAGCCCACGTTCTCCGCGGCGGTGCGGTCCTGGAGTAGCCGGAAGTCCTGGAACACGTAGCCGATCTTGCGGCGCAGCCTGGCAATGTCGCGGCGTCGGACCTTGGACCCGGAGTAGCCGCTCACGCGGACCTCGCCGGAGGTGGGCCGCTCGGCCATGTGCAGGAGACGCAGCACGGTGGATTTCCCCGCGCCGCTGTGGCCCGTCAGGAAGCAGAAGCCGCCCTTGCCGAGCTGGAAGCTCACGCCGTCCAGCGCGGTCGCCCGGGCGTACCGCTTGACTACGTTTTCGAACCGGATCATTCGGGTTCGCCCCCTACCCCCATCCCCGCATCGCCAAGTGGGCCGCGAGGCCGATCGCCTCGTTCATGGAAGTTGGGTCCGCGACCCCCCTTCCGGCAATGTCCATAGCGGTCCCGTGGTCCGGGGACGTGCGCGGGAAGGGCAGTCCGAGGGTCACGTTTACGCCCGTTCCGAACGCCGCCGTCTTGAACGCAGCCATGCCGACGTCGTGGTACGGCGCGATCACCGCGTCGAACTCACCTCGCAGCGCGCGCGTGAAGACCGTGTCCGCCGGGAACGGCCCGGACGCGTCCACGCCGGCGTGGCGCAGGCCCTGCACCGCCGGCGCCAGCACGTCGGCCTCCTCGGTGCCGAACAGGCCGCCGTCGGAGGCGTGCGGGTTGAGCGCGCACAGCGCCACGCGCGGCTCGGCGATTCCCCAGCCGGCGCGCAGGCCGGCCGCACCCAACAGTCCCTGCTCCACCAGCAGATCTCGGGTAACGGCGGCCGGTACGGCCGCGAGAGGCAAATGGGTGGTGGCCAGGACCACCCTCAGGGGACCGCCCAGGCGCGTTCGCTCGGCGGCCATCATCATGGCGACCGCCCCGGAGGCGGTGAGGTGCCGCAGCAACTCGGTGTGTCCGGGGAAGGCGTACCCGCCGCGCTGCAGCGCGTGCTTGTCGATGGGAGCGGTGACGAGGGCGTCCACCTGGCCGGCCAGCGCGGCGTCCACCGCCGCGCGGATGGCGTCCCCGGCGAGCCGCCCCGCCAGCGCGTCGCCCGCGCCGGGGGTCCAGGCTCCGACCTGGCGGAACTCCGCTTCGCCGAGGTCGACGTCCGCGCCGGCGGGTCCGAAGACGAGGAAGGACGCGCGGCCGGCGTGCTCGCGGACGCCGGCGGCGGCGACCTCGGGCCCGATCCCGCGCGGGTCCCCAAGCGTCAGCGCCAGCCGGGGTCGGGACGCGGGCTCCGCGGCTGCGGTCAGAGCCGGACGTCCACGTACATGCGACTGCTCAGCTCCCCCACCACCTCTTGATACAGGCGCTGGTCCTGGAGCTGCTGCCGCAGCGTGGCCTCGGCCTCATCGAACGAGAACTCGCCGGCCGCGGCGACTTCCGTGAGCAACACGACCGCGAACTTCACGTCGGGCGGACCCGGCAATTCGAGCGGACCCGCCACGTCGCCCACCTGCCCCGTTTCCAGCGCCGCGGCGTACGCGGGCTGACGCTGCTGCAGGAGGTCGCGCGGGAAGGGGCCGACGCGCGACTGCTCGCCGGTACCCTCGTCGTGGTACTCCTCGATCATGTCCTCGATGGAGGCGCCGTCGCGCAGCGCCGCGGCTACCGAGTCGGCCCGCGCCCGCGCGCGCTCGCGATCGGCGTCGGTGATCTCCGGCGTCACCAGTATGTGGCTCGCCTGGCGCTCGGGCCCCTTGGTCTTCTCGAGCTTGATCACGTGGAAGCCGAAAGGGGTCTCGACGATGGGGCTGATCTGGCCGACGCGCATGGTGAACACCACGCGGTCGAACTCGTCGACCATGATGCCGCGCCTGAACCAGCCCAGGTCGCCGCCCAACTGGCGGCTGCCGGGGTCGTCGGAGTGGCGCCGGGCGAGCGCCTCGAACTCCGCGCCCTCGGCGAGTTCGTCGAGAATGCCGCGCATCTCCTCGAGCGCCGCTTCCTTGGCCTCTTCGGACGGCTCCGGGGCGATCACCACCTGGCGGAAGCTGACCGTGGCCGGGCGCTGCCCCAGCCGCTCCTTCTGCTCTTCGTAGAGGTCGCGCACGTCCTGATCGGTCACCGGCGGGTAGCCGCGACTCTGCCGCATCTCGCGCATGTAGGCGGTGATCGTCTCGCGCTTGCGCAGGCGGCCGGCAAGGATGTTGCGATACGCGGCCAGGGTCAGCCCCTCCCGCTGCAGCGCTGCCTGCATGGCCGGTGCGCCGCCTTCATTGGCGTAGCGCGCCTCCACCTGCTCGATCTCCTGATCGACCCGGCCCTGGATTTCCTCTTCGGGAACGATGACCGAGTCCTGGAGCGCGGCCTGCACGATCACGAGCTCCTCCACCAATCCCCGCAGGATCTCGCCGCGTAGCTCGGCCAGCGCGACCGGGTCGTTCGGTAGTTGCTGCCCGGCGCGCGCCAGGTCCACCAACTGCTCGTCCAGGTAGCTGCGCAGGACGATGCTGTCGCCCACCACGGCGGCTATGCCGTCGAGCAACTGCGGCGCCGCCTGAGGCTGGGTCGGGGCGGGTAGGTCCGGCTCCTGCGTGGCCGCTCTCGCGGGTGGCAGCAGCGCCACGGTCGCGAGCGCGAGCGCCGCGGCGCGCGGAAAATGCGGGAGCTGGGGAGCTGTCATGGTGCGCCAAAGCCGTGTGTGGATGAACGCGGGGCCGACGCATCCGCGCCGGCCCCGCATTGTATGCTCGGACTCCGGGTCGGTTCCGCTCGCCCGTCAGCCGCCTTGCTCTTCGGTCTGCTCGCCGTCGGGGACCGGCTGCGTCGGCACCGGCTGCCCTTCGGGCAGCTCGGGCAGGTTCTCCCGGCGACCCTCGTTCGTTACGCGGATGACCTCCTCGGCCGCCTGCATGAAGATGCGGGCGTTGGCGCCCTCTCTCAGGAAGTGTGAGAGCGGTCCCAGGGGCGGGACGTTGCGGCGACCGGCGGCCGCCTCGACCAGCGCCTCGAACACGACCCGGTCGATCATGGCCCGCTCGTCCTCGCCCTCGACGGGCTGGAGGTCCGCCAGCCCCATCCCGGTCGTCGCGGCGCGCAGCATCGATCGCGCCGCCGCCACCACGCTGTCCTGCTCCACCTGGGTGGCGGTGTGGCCGGCACGGCGCGCGGACTCGATCAGGATCTTGTTGCGCGCCTGCTGCTCCAGGATGCCCTGGACCTCCTCGTCGCCGGCCGCGGCCAGCTGCGCCAGTTGCGCCTGGGCGACCCTGTAGAGGAGATCGGCCAGGTCGCCCACCGTGTAACGGCCGTCGCGGTAGGAGACGAGCGTCCGGCCCCGCCGCCGCGCGCCCAGCTCCGCCTCGCGGTCCCTGGCCAACTCACGAACGACGTCGGGAGCCTCCGGTTGCACCTCGATCTCCAGCGCCTCCAGCAGGCTGTCCACGTAGGCCTGCTCGGCCTCGAAGACGAGCTGCGTCTTGAGCGACTGGGCGAACGCGTCCTTGCGCTCCTCGTAGTTGGGCTCGCGTCGCTCCTCTACCTTGATGACGTGGTAGCCGAAGCTGGTTTCCACCACGTCGCTGACGTCGCCCGGCTGGAGCGCAAAGGCGGCCTCCTCGAACGGCCTCACCATCTGCCCGCGCGGGAAGAAGCCCAGGTCCCCGCCGCGCGTCGCGCTGCCGGGGTCCTGGCTGTATTCCTCGGCCAGAGCGCCGAAGTCGTCGCCTGCGGCTGCGCGGCTGCGCACGTCCGCGATCAGCGTGCGCACGCTGTCTCGCACTTCGGGTGTCGCGTCCGGCGTGACCTGCAGCAGCACGTGCCTCGCGCGCACCTCCAGGCCCGGCTGGTCCTGGTCGAAGCGGGCGCGCAGCTCGTCCTCGGTGAGGATCGTGTCCACCACGACCACGTCGTCGCGGTACCTGCTCACCACGATGTTGTCGATCTCGGGCTGCACTACGTCGCGCAGGTCCAGGCTCTCCAGCGTCGAGTCACGCGCAACGTGGCCGGCCAGCAGCGTGTAATCGATCCACACGTTGGCCAGCGCCTCGACCACGTCCGGCTGCGCTGGCAGGCGCGGATTGTCGATCAGCAGGCGCGACACCTCCTGGACCGTGAACTCGTGGCCGCCCGCCCGGGCGAGCACGTCGGTGTGCGAGGACAGGGCCTGACCCACGCCTTCGCACGCCGAGATCGCGACCGCTCCGGCCAGCACCGCGGTCGTCGCGACGATTCTCCTCATCCCGTAAAGCTCCATTCCGTCGTTTCCTTTTCAGGGCGCACGAAGGTACCCCGGGGGCGGATCAGGTTCCAGCCCGCCAGCGGCCGCTTCAGGCGGCCTGCACCGCGCGAGGGGACAACAACTCGAGCGCCTCGGCGAGCGTGTCCGCCAGAGGCTCCGTGCCGTAACGTCGGAGCACCAGAGAAAGTGGCATGGCGCGGCGCACCTCCACCTCCAACTGGCGGTCCCGGAACGCGCCCTGGAGCGCAGCCATGCGCGGTACCACGGCTTCCGCCCAGTTGACCCGCGCCTCGTGCTCGCGCAGCAGGATGCGCTCCACGCCCAGGCGCTGGCCCAGCAGGCGGAGCCGCGCTGCCAGCAGCAGCCTGCCGACCGGCGCCGGGGGCGCGCCGAAGCGATCGGTCAGCTCCTCCGCCAGCGCGGCGATCTGCGCCGGTTCCTCGGCCCGTGACAGACGCCGGTACACGTGCAGCTTCTGGGAAGCGTCGGCAATGTAGCCGTCCGGTATCAGCGCGGTACCCTCGAGCGTCACCTCGGGCGCGGCGTGCCGCGCGCGGTCCGGGTCGTCCCGGAGCCGGCGCACTGCGTCCTCCAGCAGGCGCGTGTATGTCTCCAGGCCCACGGCGTGCACGAAGCCCGACTGATCGGCGCCCAGGATGTTGCCGCCACCGCGCAGCTCCAGGTCCTTCATGGCGATCGCGTAGCCGCTGCCGAGCTCGCTGAAGTGCTCCAGGATCCTGAGCCGGCGCTCGGCGTCCTCTTTCACCCCGTCGGGCACGACCAGGTAGCAGTAGGCGCGGTGGTGCGAGCGGCCCACGCGGCCGCGCAACTGGTACAACTGGGCCAGGCCGAACTGGTCTGCGCCGTGGACGATGAGCGTGTTGGCCGTCGGCACGTCCAGGCCGTTTTCGATGATCGCTGTGGCCACGAGAACGCGGGCCTCACCCGAGATGAACCGGCGCATGGCCTCCTCCAGCATCGGGCCGGCCATCTGCCCGTGAGCCACGACCACGGGTACGCCCGGAACGAGCCGCCGCACGCGCGCGCCCACCTCGTCGATCGTCTGCACGCGGTTGTGCACGACGAACACCTGGCCGCCGCGGTCCAGCTCGCGGCGCAGCGCGTCCTCCAGCACCTCGTCGTGCCACGGCAGGACGTGCGTGAGCACGGGCATGCGGTCCCGCGGTGGGGTGCGAATCAGCGTCAGGTCGCGCAGCCCCCCCAGCGCCATGGACAGCGTGCGCGGGATCGGCGTCGCCGACATGGACAGCACGTCCACGTCTCGCTTGCGCTCCTTGAGCCGCTCCTTGTGGCGCACGCCGAAGCGCTGCTCCTCGTCCACGACGATCAATCCCAGGTCACTGAAGACGACGTCCGGCTGGAGCAGGCGATGGGTGCCGATGATCACGTCGATCGACCCCTGAGCCAGGTCCGCCAGGATGCGCTTCTGCTCGGCGGGCGTGCGGAAGCGCGACAGCGCCTTCACGCGCACCGGGAAGTCCGCGAGGCGCGCCGCGAAAGTGTGCACGTGCTGCTCGACGAGGATGGTCGTGGGGGCCAGCATGGCCACCTGCTTGCCGTCCTGCACCGCCTTGAACGCGGCGCGCACGGCCACCTCGGTCTTGCCGTAGCCCACGTCCCCGCACAGCAGTCGGTCCATGGGCCGCTCGGCCTGCATGTCGGCTTTCACGTCGACGGTGGCCTGGCGCTGGTCGGGCGTGTCCTCGTACAGGAACGCCGACTCCATCTCGCGCTGCCAGCGGGTGTCTTCAGGGAACGCATGGCCGCTAGCCAGACGCCGCGCCGCGTACAGCTCCAGCAGCTCGCTCGCCATCTCCTGGATGGCCTGCTCGGTGCGGCGTTTCATGGACTTCCACGCGCGCCCCCCGATCTTGTGCACGCGCGGCGCCTCGCCCTGCTCCGCGTCCGGCCTCCAGCGCTCGATCAGGTCCAGCCGATAGACCGGCAGGCGCAGGATCTCGCCGCCCGCGTATTCGATCGCCAGCGATTCTATCTCGCGCTCACCCACCTTCACCCGCTCCAGCCCGCGGAAGCGCCCTATGCCGTGATCCAGGTGGACCACGTAGTCGCCCGGCTGGAGCTGCGCGAGGTTCTCGAGCGCGAGCGCGCCCCGGAAGCGCCGGGCGCGGCGCACGCGACGGTCGCGGCGGAAGATCTCGTGGTCGGTGAGCACGCGCAGCGGCGGCTCGGCACCCTCCAGCGCGAAGCCGGCGTCGAGCGTCCCCAGCGCGAGAGCGGCGCCCGCCGGCAGCGCGCCGGCTTCGCCGAGCAGCTCCTCCAGCCGCTGGAGTTGCCCCGGGTTGTCGCACAGGATGAGCGTGCGTTCGCCGCGCGCCTCGGCCTGCCGCAGGAGCCCCGTCAGGCGGTCCATGTCGCGGTCGATCGCCTCCGGCTCACGCGCCCGAAAGCGCACCTCGGCGTCCGCCGCGGCGCCCACCGTGAGGGTGGGGAACGCGTCCAGCCGAGCCAGCGCCTGCTCGGGCGGCAGGAAGAGGCGCTCCGGCGGTTCCGGCTCGCCCCCGCGTCGGTGCTCCGACTCGTGCAGCGCCAGCACCTCGCCCCAGGTCGCCGCGAACCCCTGAGGCACGTCCACGCCGGGCAACCGGATCAGGAGCGCCGCCGCGGGCAGCACGTCCAGCAGCGAGCGGCGCACGGACGCGTCCCCGCGCGCGGGGGTCGCCGACACGTCCACCGGCAGGATGTCGGCGCGCTCCACCTCGCCCGTGGAACGCTGATCCAGCACATCGAAGGTCCGTATCGACTGGATCTCGTCGCCCCAGAACTCGACCCGGAGGGGGTCCGGAGTGCCGAATCCGAACAGGTCCACGATGCCGCCCCGCACCGCGAACTCGCCTACGCCCTGGACCATCGGCGCGGACTCGAAACCGAGCTGCTCCAGCCGCTCCGCGAGCCGGCGCGGGCCCAGCGCGTCTCCGCGCGCGAGCCGCACGCGCAGGTCCTCCAGGCTGGCCGGTAGGTCGGAGAGCTCCTGGAGCGCCCTGGGGGTGGTGACGAGCACGCGCACGCGCCCGGCCAGCAGCGCCTCCAGCGCCTCGACGCGCAGGCCGCTCACCTCCAGGTGGTGCTCGCCCGCCTCGTAGGGAAGGGTCTCCCGCTGCGCGTACAGGCGCGCCGATTCCTCCCCGAGGATCGCCTGCAGGTCGGCCTCGACGGCCTCGGCGAGCGGCGGCGACGGAGACACCAGCACGACCAGGCGCTGCGGCTCCGCCTCCGCCAGCGCCGCGGCGAGCAGCGCTGCCGAGGAACCGGCGAGTCCGCCTAGCGCGCGGCTCTCGCCCGCTCTCGGCAGGGACTCCACGAGCCGGACGAAAGCGCCCTGCCGGCGCATCGCCTGGAGCAGCACCGGGTGCACTAGGCCCCGCCGGACGCGGCCGAGCGCCTCCCCGCGGCGCGCGCGCCCCCCCCCGGGGCCGCCGCGCGGCCGC